>JAFGPJ010000378.1 GCA_016936275.1 Sedimentisphaerales bacterium | reverse complement strand
CGTGATCTTCTCTTGATTCGAATACCACTGCAGCCAACTCTCTTTTCTTTGAGGCGGAGTTAGGATCCGGTAAACGCTCGGCGGCTCTGCAACCTTATACCCTCGTACAATATGATAGTGAGATCCGGCAGTCACAGGAAATGTGAGCAGCCAAATCTGTCTAGTATAATTGGTTTTCTGCCCACTGTACCAGCCGACGAATTTGGTCACATGCGATGTCTCCACCACGAACGTGTGAGAACCAGGCAACGTTCGAGTCCTTTTAAGCCATTCCGCTTCAGCCCCATCGACAGAATTAAATTCTATCCAGTCGAATTCGTAGCCCAAGCCAATAGTATTAGGATCCAGCATGGTTTCAAGATGAGCAACCTCAGCATCGCTCCACTTTGTGTCGTCATAAGAAGACGCACAGGAGCTAAGTGTCATTGCAGCGAATGCCAAAAGAAGCATTCCGAGACAATATGTCACTTGCTTGTGATCAAAGCCAGGACTACCGAAATATCCTTTCTCGTTTTCGACCATGATACACTCCCCTTTCACCATATCATTTCTCAGTCTCTCACACAAAGTTCTCAGTGACCATTTACAGTCGATACTATTTTTATTTTACTTCAAAGTAGATAAATTGTAAATAGTTTCTTCAAGTGGGATAAATTTACCTCTCATTTACTTTTGATGTACGATATGATAGGATACCAAAGGACGAGACAGGATAAAAATCCTCAGAAACGTACCAGAAAATATGTTTTCAGGCTGTTATAAAGGATTAGGTTTAGAGATACTATTTGCAGAATTTATAAATGATTTAAGGATAAGCTACATAATGAATCGACGCAACTTTCTGAAAGTCACAGGTCTCGGGGCGGCGCTTATGGCTCTGCCGGGATGTGTTGGTATTCCCTTACGTCTTGCAGGCAAACGTCCGCCTAATATTGTTTTGATTGTTTCCGATGACCAGGGTTACAATGATTTAGGCTGCTACGGCGGCACGGAAATCAAGACTCCAAATCTTGATCGACTTGCCGCCTGTGGAACCCGGCTGACAAGTTTCTACGTTACCTGGCCTGCCTGCACACCTTCACGGGGCAGCCTTCTGACAGGCCGCTATCCACAGCGCAACGGCACATACGATATGTTCCGTAATGACCTTGTCGATCATGACTATCTCTATCCCAAAGAAGAATATGCCGTATCGTGGGAGATGATTGGTGGTATGGACGCCCGCGAAGTGCTTATCCCGAAAGTGCTCAAACAGGCCGGCTATGTCAGCGGAATTTTCGGCAAGTGGGACTTGGGGCAATTGCACCGTTTTCTTCCGCTCCAGCGGGGCTTTGATGAGTTCTACGGATTCACCAATACCGGCATCGATTACTGGGCGCATGAGCGTTACGTAATTCCATCGATGTATCGTGGCAATGAACCTACTACGGAGGACAAAGGTACATACGCGACAGACCTTTTCCGGCGTGAGGCGCTTAAATTTATCGAGAAGCATAAGGACCGACCGTTCTTTTGCTATGTGCCGTTCAATGCTCCGCATGGAGCTTCAAACCTCGAACGTCCACGCCCCGGCGTGCAGGCGCCGATTGATTATATTCGCGCTAAATACGGGCAATACGACCCAAAAGACGCGAACACCCGAAGGGCAAGGCGGATGCGATATATGGCTGCTGTTACCTATATGGACGATGCAATAGGCCAGATGATGTCTCTGCTTCAAAAGCATGGGATCCAGGATAATACGATTGTCATTTTCTTCTCGGACAACGGGGGCGGGGGCGGTGCGGACAACACGCCGCTGCGAGGCGGCAAGAGTCAGATATTCGAGGGCGGCATTCGTGTGCCCTGTATTGTCTGCTGGCCGGGCGTCGTTCCGGCAGGTTCCGTCTGTGATGAGTTTCTCAGTTCAATGGAAATATTCCCTACACTTTGCAGTGCGGCAGGAATTTGGCCGCCCGCCGGGGTGGTGCTTGATGGCTTCGATATGAAGGCCGTACTGACGGGAGAGCAGAAGTCACTTCGAAAAGAAATGTTCTGGCAGCGCCGGGGCGATAAGGCGGCCCGAGTTGGCGGCTACAAATGGGTCGAATCGTCGCGAGGTTCCGGATTGTTCGATCTATCCTCGGATATCGGCGAGCAGCACGATTTGTCGAAGGAAAAGCCAAACTTGCTCGAAAAGCTCAAATCCCGTTTCGTAGCGTGGCAAAACCAAATGGCCGAGGCCGAGCCTCGCGGCCCGTTCCGGAACTTCTAATCTATGGGGGGCTTTCAATTGTCCGCAACATGGTTTCTTTGCTTGACTTAGTGGAGACATCTTCATAGAATCGATTACTGGAAATGGGACACCACGTGGGGTATCCCACTGTGGTCAGCATTTGTTAGAATGAGGTGGCTATGTCAATAAAACTGAAATTCCTTGGCGCCGCTCAGAACGTTACCGGATCCAGGCACCTTCTGGAAGCCAACGGCACGAAGATTCTTGTAGATTGCGGGCTTTATCAGGAACGGCAGTTTCGGGAAAGAAACTGGGAGCCTTTTACCTGTCCGCCCGAAAGCCTGGACGCCGTTCTTTTAACTCACGCCCATCTGGACCATTGCGGCTTGTTGCCGAAACTCGTTAAAGAAGGATTCAAAGGGAGGATATATTGTACAGCAGCCACTGCGGAAATAGCAAAGATCATACTGCTGGATTCGGCCCACTTGCAGGAAGAAGATGCCGAGTACAAGCGTAAAAGGCATAAGCGAGAAGGGCGAGAAAGCCCCCGTCCGGTTGTTCCGCTTTATACTACCGCCGATGCAGAGGCTTGTTTTCCGCAATTCTCAAATGTGAAATATAAACAGCCTATCGGTATTGATGATGGCGTTGAGGCGACTTTTTGCGATGCGGGGCACGTTCTCGGCTCGTCGATTATCAGGGTCGATATTAACCGGAACGGAGAAAATACAGCAGTTATATTTTCGGGCGACATTGGCAGGCCAGACAGGCCGATTGTGCAGGATCCTTCTATTGTCGAACAGGCCGATTATATGCTGGTTGAGTCCACGTATGGAGATCGGGTGCACGGGAGACCCGAAGATACGAAAAAAATGATTGCTGAGGTAATCAATTCGACCAGGCAGGCCGGCGGCAACATTATAGTCCCGAGTTTCGCACTCGAGCGGTCGCAGGAGCTTTTGTATTACATTAACGAGCTGCTGCTCGAAAAAGCAATACCGCCATTAATGGTTTTTTTAGACAGTCCAATGGCTTCACGCATCACAAAGGTTTTTCAGAAGCATAGCGAGCTGTACGATGAGGAAATGAACGAGTTTATCAGGCGCAAGAAATCACCTTTTGAATTTCCGGGACTGAAAATGGCGGGAACGAGCACCGAATCGAAGGCCATTAACCATATCAAGGGCACGATTATGATTATCGCTGGCTCCGGAATGTGCACGGGTGGAAGAATAAAACACCATTTGGTCAATAATATTACAAAACCGGAGAATACGATAATGTTCGTTGGCTACCAGGCGATTGGTACACTTGGCAGGCGAATCATTGACGGCGAAAAAGAAGTCCGAATACTCGGCAAGGAATATCCTGTTAATGCAAGGATAGCCCGGATTAATGGTTTCTCGGCACATGCAGATAAAGAAGAGCTGCTCGAATGGTTGAGTGGACTGAAAAAGCCGCCAAAAAAGGTGTTCGTCGTACATGGAGAATCCGAAAGCGCAAACGCGTTCGGCAATTATCTTAGGGAACAAACCGGCTGGCCGGTGTCTGTTCCGGCTTATCAGGATGAAGTTGTACTCGATTAGTATTGTGCTTTGTATTGTATCTGAGGTTTATTCAGTTTTAGTAAGGACATAACATGAAAAGGACATTTCTTTCCACACTGGTAATTATCAGCGTATTAACGATTCTATCTCCGGCACAAAGCGTTACGCTGACTATTGATCCTGACAATGTTATTTCTGAGATTGACGAGAATATATATGGTCATTTTCTCGAACACATCTACCACTCCGTAAACGGCGGCCTTTGGGGTGAGTTAATCTGGAACCGGAGCTTCGAGCAAAATCGACTCGGGCAGTGGATGACCCGCGGCGAAACAATCGCCCAGGAAAGTATGAGCACAAATGTGCGTCTGTCTTTTGGCGATCCGAACTGGCAAGATTATGAATATACTCTCGAGGCCAAAAAAACCGGCGGCCAAGAGGGATTCCTGATTTTGTTTCGGATCAGGAACGAAGATGACTTTTACTGGTGCAATCTCGGCGGATGGGGCAATGCCAGCCATGCGATCGAGAGAGGTAATAAAGGCCGTGGTCGCTGGGGTATTGTTGGCCCGTCAGTGCGTGGAAGGATTGAGCGAGATAAGTGGTACAAGGTCAAGATATGCTGTGAAGGCCCTAAGTTCGATATCTGGCTCGATGACGACAAAGTAATCGAATTCACCGACGGACAAAACGCCCATCTGGCCGGATGTGTCGGCATCGGCACATGGGCGACTCAGGCTGTATTTAGAAATATCAAGGTCAAGTCGCTCGACGGAGATATTCTATACGAGGGCATCCCCGATAATCTGACAAACCAGAATACGGCAAGCTTCTGGCAGACTTACGGCAGAACCGAAGCTTATCTCGATACCGCAGACCCGCTGAACAGTCGAACCTGTCAGAAGATTATAACCGGCAACGAAGGAGGAGGATTACAGCAGGAAAATCTTTGTATCCACTCCGGCGAATCTTACGAAGGATCCGTATGGCTAAAGGGCGAGGCGCCCGATGGGATGGTCGTTCGCATCCTTGGCGACAACGGGCGGCAAGCTGAAGCAGCAATAGGTCGGCCCTCATCGGACTGGCGGCAGTACAGCTTCACCATCAAGCCGAATTGGTCATGTGACAATGCTTCAATCAGCATTGGAGCAAAAGCTAAGAGCGAAGTCTGGATCGACGAGGTAAGTATGATGCCAAGGAGCTGGAACGAGAAGGGCGGCTTTCGCCCCGACCTGCTAAAGGCTGTGGCGGAACTCAAGCCCCCGGTCATCAGATGGCCCGGTGGTTGTTTCGCCTCCTCATATCAGTGGAAGACCGGTATTGGTCCGCAACACAAACGCCTGCCTCACCCGCGTGAAATCTGGGACGACCTTGACGTCTATAGCTTCGGGACCGACGAGTTTGTAAGAATGTGTCGTGCCGTCGGGGCAGAGCCTTTGATCGTCGTGAACGTGGGCTCAAGAAGCTGGAACGACGACGCCGAAACTCATGACTATACGCAGGACATTCTCGACTGGATCGAATACTGCAACGGCCCGGCCGACTCTAAGTGGGGCAAAATCCGTGCTGCAAACGGTAATCCTGAGCCGTACAATGTAAAATACTGGGAGATCGATAACGAGACGTGGCACACTCCTGCACGACAATACGCGGAAGAAGTCCTCAGACTCGCACCGCTGATGAAGAAGGTCGATCCTTCTATCAAGCTGCTCGCCTGCGGCAGCGGCGGAATGGGAAGACGCAACAATAATGGAATGCCGTACAACCGCACGGTAATTGAAAAATGTGCCGCCGTGCTGGACTATATCAGCATTCATCATTATGAGAATCCCGACCGGTTTGCCGAAGGGCCGCGTAATTACGAACAGTTTTTCCGTGAGCTTGGCGAGGTTATAAAATCTTCGGATAATCCGGCTCTGAAAATCTACGTCTCGGAGTGGAATGCACAAAGCACCGACTGGCGCACCGGCCTGTATTGCGGCGGTCTTCTCAATGCCTTTGAGCGATGCTCCGACATCCTTACTATGGCCGGTCCGGCGCTTTTCCTTCGCCATGTATCGGCCAGCGCCTGGGACAATGCCTTTATCAACTTCGATAACAGCACGTGGTTTGCCGCTCCGAATTATGTGGTCATGAAATTATGGCGTGAACATTATTCCCCTTATCGTATTCAAATCACCGGCGATTCGGGCGAGCTTAATGATATAGCGACAAAATCGGAAGACGGGACAAAGCTCTATTACAAGGCGGTCAATCCCGGTGCCGAGCCGGTTCCGGTCGAGTTAATTATCAAAGGCACGTTGCCGATCGCTTCCGCCGAAATGAAAGTAGTTACCGCCGAATCGTTGAGTGCGCGTAATACGCTGGGCGAGCCAGATCGAATACGCCCCGTACCGGCTAAAGTGAATACCGGCGAAAAATCAATTAGCTTTACACTTCTCCCTTACTCGGCGGGCGTCGTTTCTGTTGGTCGCTAATCAATTATTTGCTGTCGCTGGAAACCAGAACGCTGGCACTGTTTTTAACAGCACTCGTTAGTTTTACGAGTTCAATACCGTTACCCGTTCCCAGATTGCGGGAGTACTCTTTGTCCGTAGGGTTGTTCCAGTGCTCGTAAACGCCCAGACTTGCAAGACGAGTTACGTTTCCTTCGTGGTCGGGATCGTAGAACGTTCCTGAAGGCGGTTTGTCGGCCATCGCCGCCTCGATTAAGTAATCGTTTGTGCCGGACCTGTGAGAACCGTCGTCCCATTCGTTCCAAAGGAAATCATAGCCGACTGCGTCGATTGCTACCGGGTCCTGCGAAGCAAACAGGCTTGAGGTCCAGTCGCCGTTAAAGGGCAGGCTGCTCCATTTACTCGGAGCTCTTTCTTTAGCATGCTGTCCGGCGTATAATCCATCAATCAGATAAAGCAATGTCTTGCCGCCAAGATGTTTATGTCCCGTCAGATCGACTAACGGCCTGTAATGACCCATGCCGGGAGTATTGTATGGAAGGTCCTTGTGCATATCGTAATATTCGCTCTGGCGGGCCGGCCTTCTAACCAGCGAGCCGTAGTGGTTCTTCGCACAGAGCGTGATGCCGGCCTGGTCATTGTGACTTTTGAGATTCGCCAGATTGATAAGATATGCCGCCTCGGCGTAAGATGCAGGCACAAAGTCTTGCTTCTTTCCTTTGGCATCCGGCGTGCTCCAGTAGAGCGGCATAGTTGATAATTTCGCTCCAATCCGCCCGAATTTGCCGAGGTACTCAAGGTAACGAACATTCGGAAACTCATTATGGCACATGTTGTAAAACTCGTTAGGAAAGTAGCAAAGCGTGTCGCCGACTGTGATGTCAGCCTCGTTAACGCCGGCTTCGTTGACGAGCTGCCGCAGCAGGGCGATTATCATTTGCGGCGAGGTGTTCATATAGTCGACGCTTCTAAGATTGTAGTCGTCGATTCCTTTCACCGTATCTCCCCGCCAGGCCTGCATGCAGCCGACATAATTTACCTTGACGATAATCTTTTCACCCTTTTTATATCCGGAGCTGCCCTTACTGTGTGTTCGATTGAAATACTCGAAAAGCCTGTTCCATGCGGCAGCATCGGTTTTCTCGCCGCTCAAAGCCCTGATGGCCCGGCTTATCATTTGATCAACCACTGCCTGGTCTGTGTGGTTGCTTTGCCACCAGTGCCCGTCGCCGGGGCCAGCCCAGTCGGTCGCATCAGGATCATGGACCCAGACAACGCGGCCAGGGTGAATACCCTTGGCAACACCAATCGGGGCGTTTGATGTCGGCTCATTGGCGAAAACAGCCTTTTCCGCCGTGATGCTTTGAGCGAGCCAAACAGAGCCGATGCTCACAGTAATAAGCATAGCACACAATACATAACGTGACTGAGCCAGGCAGCGTTTTGCCTTGCGAAAAGCCGTGACCGACCCGATGGCGCCCGCCAGCCATAGCACAAAACCGGATGCCAATGGGAATGCGACACGCTGGCACGGGTACGTTGCACGCCAAGGTTTT
>JAFGPJ010000377.1 GCA_016936275.1 Sedimentisphaerales bacterium | reverse complement strand
CTTTTGATACCGAAAGGCAAAAGAAACGGAGAAAACAAACATTACCTAAATAGCAGGTGTATAATACGTCTACTCGACCAATTTGCTGGGTTTTGGCCGGAAATGAGAGATTCGGTTGACAGTTTGGCTCCTTAAAGGTATGGTATCGCTTGATTGGGACTTTTAGGTCGTTGACTTTGCTTTGTAATTTCTTTATGGTGCTTTTGTTATGAAAATTTCATTGAATTGGTTGAAAGATTATATCGAAATAGACTGCTCCGCCGAGCAGATTGCGGAAATCCTGAGCGACCTGGGCCTTCCCTGTGAGGGGATAGAAAAGCTTGCTGACGATACCGTAATCGACGTCGAGGTAACCAGCAACCGCGGCGATTGCTTAGGCTATATCGGCGTAGCACGCGAATTGGCTGCTGCGACCGGCAAAGAGCTGATTATGCCGAAAGTCGAGCTGGATGAGTCGGAAAAGGACGTTATGGAATTTGCCGAGGTGCAGATAGATGAGCCGGAACTCTGCGGGCGATATACGGCAAGGATCATCGAGGGGCTTAAAGTTGGCCCATCGCCGGACTGGCTCAAAAAGCGGCTCGAAGCCATAGGAATGCGGAGCGTCAGCAACGTCGTCGATGCGACCAACTACGCGATGATGGAGACGGGCCAGCCGCCCCATGCCTTCGATTACGATAAAATCGCCCAGGGCAAAATCATCGTCAGAAAAGCCCTTGCCGGCGAGCGTATCGTCAGTATCGACGGCACACAATGTGAGCTAAATCCGGATATGCTTGTAATTGCAGATCCAAAAGGGCCTGTGGGCGTTGCCGGCGTTATGGGTGGACTCAATTCCGAGGTCAGCGAGAAAACAACGAAAATTCTGCTCGAAGACGCCTACTTCGATCCGGTGAGTATTCGTACGACTTCCCGCACACTCGGCCTGCCTTCGGAGGCGGCGTTCAGATTTGAACGCACGGTCGATATCGAAAACGTGGACTGGGCCTCCAAACGCACTGCGCAATTAATGATCCAGGTAGGCGGCGGAAAAGTCGCTAAAGGCGTAATCGACGTTTATCCCACCAAATCGGAGCAGAAAAGGGTAACGTTACGGCTGTCGCGCTTGAACAAATTGCTTGGCATCGAGGTTCTCGCCGAAAAAGCCATGAAAATCCTCTCGGTCCTGAAATTCGAGCCGTTACTTAAAGATGATTTGATAACATGCACAGTGCCTTCGTGGCGCAGCGATATTTATCGCGAGGTTGACCTGATAGAAGAAGTCGCGCGCGTGCACGGCTATGATAAGGTGCCGACCGAGCGAAAGATTAAAATCGAAGTTGTACCGGCCGATCCTCGTAACAAGTTCGCCGGATCTATCAGGACGTACCTAAACGCCTGCGGCTACTACGAGACGATTAATGTGGGATTCGTAAGCGAATCTGTCGCCGGGCTTTTCACCGAAGGCGGCGCCGAGCGGCATCTGTCCGTAAGGGATGAAATAAGAAAGAGCGCGAACCTGCTTCGCCGGACTCTTATCGGTTCGTTGCTCGGCGTTCTAAAAACAAACGTTAACGCAAAGAACCTGCCGTGCAGGATCTATGAGATTGCGGATACTTTTATACCCACAGAAAAGCAGAATGAGCTTCCGATCCAGAGAACAAAACTTGCTTTGGTCTGTGACGGTGACTTCAGGGACCTGCGGGGTGTTGTGGAAGGTCTGGTCAACAATATCAGAAGGGATGCCCAGGTTGATTTTGTTCCTGCGGAATTAATTTGGGCGCAGACCGGGGCAGAGGTTCTTATTAATTCTCAGTCTATTGGAACGGCGGGCGTAGTGTCACAGGTGGTCAGTGACAAGCTTGACTTCAAGGATATGTCACCGTGTGCCGTGGAGATGGATTTCGAAACGCTAATGTCACTTGCCGGCGGAGCAATAAAAGTCAAACCGATTCCGAGGTTCCCTGCGATACAGCGTGACCTTTCGATTATCGTTGACGAGGAAATTCACTGGGCCGATATTATCAGGGCTGTCGAAAGCAAAGCATGTGCCGAGCTTGAAGACGTTAAGTTTGTCGGTATATACCGCGGCAAAGGCATTCCGGCCGGCAGAAAAAGCGTCACGCTTACGCTTCGCTTCAGAGACGAGGACGGGACATTGACTCACGAAACTGTTGACGGCTTCGAAGCAGAGATTGTCCGGAGCCTGACCGAATCAACAAAAGCCGAGCTGCGAACTGTATGATATGGAAAAGCAATACATCTACAGCAGAATTTATTTTAAATAATCTTGCTGTAAATAGTGCGATTATTTTGATGTTCGGATTAGAATTTGTCTTTAGAAAAACAGCCTTAAACGCCGAAAAACAATAAGTAACTGAAGTTTTGAGATTTGAATATTTATTGGTACTAATCGGTATTTTATTGACTTTCTTGTTGTGATTTGTTATAAAAGACGTTGCGGGCTAACCCCTGCGGTGCCCGTATAGAAAGTCTGGATTTGAAAGAACCGATACCCGTACTCAGGGAAATCAGGCCTTGATGGATCGGAAAAGCCTACTCGATAGGACTTTCGGACACAAGCAACGATTGCCCACTT
>JAFGPJ010000376.1 GCA_016936275.1 Sedimentisphaerales bacterium | reverse complement strand
TGGTCGGTGGATTCGACGTTCTGGAATTATTGCCCCTGGTGCAAACAAAGCCTTGTTTGATTCTGTGAATATAAGGGATATCAAATGACCGAGATACCGGAACAAATACTCATTGCCGAGACTCCCGCTCATTTCCGCTGGGGCGTCGAGACTCATATCGGAAAGCAGCGCCAGGATAATCAGGACAGCTTTTTTGCCGATCCCGAGCCGGCATTATTTCTCGTATCCGATGGTATGGGGGGGCACCGAGGCGGCGCCCTCGCATCAGGAATCATCGCCGAAGATCTGCCTGTGATGATCGAAAACGCCCTCGATAAGCTGAAGGCAGGCACTCCGCGCACTATCAGATCTTTGCTTAATAAAATGATTGCCGAGCAGAGCAAACAATTAAAATTGGAAGGCACCAGCGAAACAGGTTTCAGAGACATGGGCGCCACGCTTGTCATGGCCCTGCTCAGAAAGGATCGCTGCTTCGTTGCCAACATCGGTGACAGCAGGGCCTACCGGCTGCGCAAGGGCCGGCTTGTGCAACTGACCCGGGACCACTCGGTCGTATCCGAACTCATCGAAAAGGGCCATATCGAGCCGGAAGAAGCAGCCAATCACGACGCCCGGGGACAGATAACCCGTTATGTCGGCATGGAAGAAAAGGCCCACTCACATGTCCGTTCTTTTGCTTTGAAAAAAGCCGACCGCATTCTGCTCTGCTCTGACGGCCTGACCGATATGGTAGCCGACAGAAACATCGCTGCCATCCTGAAGGCCCAAACCGACCCTCATGCCGCCTGCAAGTCGCTCGTTGCCGCCGCCAATGAAGCCGGGGGGCATGATAACATTACGACTCTGGTCATTGACTGGCTCGGTAACGGATAATGCTAAAATCAACGATTTAATAGACTACTTCAATAATACTCTAATAATACTCTTCAGGAGTGCTATTCCACTTTCTTGTACTTGACCGTACAACCGTATGACTTTGTCTTTGCAATACTTACAGTCTTTCCTGAAGTGAGCTCCTCGAGAGCCTTATCCACATAGTTCACCAATTCCTTGTTTTCGGGTACCTTTCCCAATGGAGCGTTATCGACCGCCCCGCTGTAAGCAATGTTCCCTTCTGTATTTATGATGAATATGTGCGGTGTATTTGTTGCTTTGTAGGCCTTGCCGACCGTACCCGAGCGATCATCGAGTATAGGGTACAAAATCTTGTTTTTCTCTGCATATTCCTTGTTTTTCTCTGGCTTCTGGTGATTTGTACTGTCAATTGCAAGCCATACGACATTCTTGTCTTTGTACCTGGCGGCAAGGTCCTTCATTGTCGATTTTTTCTCGTGATGATATTTCACGAAAGGACATTCTTGATTGATCCATTCGAGCACGACAATTTTGCCTTTATAATCGGCCAGATTCACTTCTTTGCCGTCATAATTCTTCAACTTAAAGTCCGGTGCTTTAACGGGCTTTTCGTTCGCATATAGCATCATTGGTATAGCCAGAATCACTATTGCTGCTATTTTTATGATTATCCTGTTCATAATAGGCTCCTTTTTGTTTAATTTTAATTCTTGTCATTTCTACGATGGCATGTTTTTATGGTTCGTAGTGTTTTTGCTCAATCTGGACAATAAATATGTTAGTTGTGTAAGGTAATGCTATACATAGCTTTACGAAAGGAATACAACGGAATGAAACCAAATACGTTGGGAAAAACAGCTTTTTGATAGCCATATCGCCATGGTTCTTTATTCTGCCGGGATGGATGGACATTGCAGGTTTTGGCTGAGGTTCTCCCGGCGGGTTCCTTGCAGGAATCCTTTTTGTGGGTGGGGCTCCTCTTGCTCTGTTTATCAGTTGTTTCGCCCTTTGGATAGACAATCCTAAGCTCTGGGCAATTGCAGGATTCTCCGCAAGCCTCTTAATGTTGTATATCTTAATCTATGTTAAGTTTCTTACCAGCTAAACACAACTATCATGATAAAATCGGGATCGAGCTCGCCATTGAGCTAATCGTTGTGATATCACAATTCCATGAAACACATTGACGGAATAAAAAAATTGATGAGGCAATCGAAAAGTATATCGGAATTTACAGAGGCTCTCAAGAATGCTTATATTCCAGCCTGGGGTTCTGTAGAGGTAGATGAATCATTCAAAAAAGAGCACGGTATCAATGTGAGCGAGAAATGGCACAGATTTTTTGCCGAGACTGATTCGGAACCAATAAACCAGTGGGAAAATTTGCCTCATTATACCGTTTTTATAGTCCGAGACGATCTTAGTGAAATGAGAGTTATTGATAAGTAATGACCTTTTTTAAAACAGCTTGGCGCTATCGAGCAGGAAGGTTACTGGGCCATCGTTTATGCTGGTCACATGCATGTATTCGCCGAAAACGCCCTTTTCGACCGGTATGCCCTGCTCGGCTATCAGGCCGGCAACTTTTTCATAAAGCTGCTCGGCCATCGCCGGTTCGGCAGCAGCGTCAAAACCCGGACGGCGGCCCTTGCGGCAGTCTCCGTGCAGCGTGAAATTGCTGATAAGCAGAATCGCCCCGGCAACATCCTGCACGCTGAGATTCATTTTGCCCGCCTCGTCGGCAAAGATTCGCAGGTTTACAATTTTATCGGCCATGAACTGAGCGTCATTAACAGTGTCACCTTTGCCGACGCCGAGATAGATAAGCAGGCCTTTGCCGATTGTGCCGACCGGCCGGTCGTTGACTGTTACCTTCGCTTGAAATACACGCTGACATACCATCCGCATAGCTGTTCCTTTTCTGTTACCATCCCCAAAGCCTGCGGCTTTGAGGCGGCCACCCGTTTTACGTCAATTCTATAGGGTGGCAGCCTCATCCCGATTGTTGTTATCGGGATGGGGATGGTTTTCCCGGTTAAACACATCTCTAATGGAGAAAATCTTTGCTCATTAAATGTCATTCACTAATTAATAAACGCTATTCAAAACCACGGCGACGAAGCTGCTCTTCGAATGCGCAATTCATCCACGATGGCATTACCCTTGTGTGTCACGAGGTAGAGAACCAGCTCGGCGATTTCTTCCGGTTTTATCAGCTCTTCTTTGGCTATATCCGGACGAACGTTATCGACCATGTCCGTATCTACGCCCCCGGGACATAGCAGGTGCACTCGAATATTGGAACCTTTAAGCTCCTCGGCAAGTGATATTGTCATGCCGCGAAGTGCGTGCTTGGAGGCTGTATAAGCGCTTTGAAGCGGATAGCCTTTTACGCCGACGACCGATGCGATGTTGATAATATGAGCCGACTCTGATTGTTTTAATAGCGGCAGGGCTTCTCTGCATAGTATGAAAGGGGCTCTGGCGTTTATCGAAATACACCGCTGCCAATCTTCTGTCGAGGTTCGATCGAGCGGCGCCGAGTGAGTGACACCGGCGTTATTGACCAGGATGTCCAGCCGGCCGAGTTTCTCACTGGTCACATTGACAAGATTGCGAATCGAATCTTCTTCGGTCAGCTCGACGTGAATAATGTGTGCTACACCACCTGCGTTTGTTACCTGCTCGGCGGTTTTTTGCAGTTGTTGAATCGAGCGCGCCGCCAGAACGACTGTCGCGGTCTCCTTCGCCAGAGCTATGCTAATCGCCCTGCCGATCCCTCGGCTTGCTCCTGTTACTATTGCTACTTTGCCGGCTAAGTGTACTGCCATCGGTCTCAGCGCCGCCGAGTGCGGCGTGTACTTTGTTGCTGCGGATTATTCCCTTGTGTCTGTGTCCCGGTTCCTCTTCTGGTTTGTCCGCTGTATCGACCGCCCTGCTGATATGCCTGGCCCGGGTCGTTGGGTAGAGTCTGCATACTTTGTGCTTCCTGCAGCTTCCTTTGCTCTTGCTCCATTTCTATAACAATCTTGTCGAACCTATCCTGCCTGGCAAGTAATAAACCGTCAATTGCTGCCGTCGTTTTTTTAGCTTGTTCCTCGACTGCTATCGCTCGAATATAACCAATCTCCGACTGTATCAGCGGATGAACGGCCCTCGCCAGTTCTAATTTTTTATCCGGTGTTGTCTGGAGCCACAAACGTATTTCTTCCTGTGTTTGGGGATCCAGTTGTTCGGGCTGTTGAGCCGGGTTCTGTGCTCCATAACCTCTCGGTGTGTTAATTGAATCACCGCCGTAGAGATTATTTGTTGCGTTTGTTCCGTAAGCCTGCCCTCTTTGCGAATACTGGCCTCTCGCACTTCTGCCGGTTGTTCGACCCCGAGTGCTTGTACGCGCAGATGTGGTTTGCCTCGTTTCTCTTTTTTGCTGCAGGAGTTCTCTGTTGACCTTTGTATATCTTTCCTGCCGGATTTTCAGTAAATTATCGATTGCCTCTGTGGTCTTTTTGGCTGATTCTTTGACAGCCACTTTTCGCACATATTGTAATTCTTCTTCGACTTGCTTATCAATAGATCTTGCCAGGGTTGTTCTGTTATCGTATCTTGACTGTGGCCAATGACGTAATTCTTCCTGGCTTTTATCTGTTACTTCTTTCAATTCTTTCTCCAGGCCATCGAATGTCTTTATCCTGCTTTTTATCTCGTTTGGGTCGGCAAGTATATTTACCTGTGCTGTTGATTGACTTACCGGGATGCTGCTTGCTCGTGCCTGGTAGCTTCCCGTCGAATTTGCTCCAGCTTGTCCGCCTGGTAAAGAATACAGTCTGTCTCTTTGTAAAAGACTAAGGTCAGGTTCTTTTGCTCCATTTTTTAACAACAGCTCAGTAATTTCCGTCTGGTTGTTCTTTCTTGCCAGTGTCAAAGCGTTGTCAGCGTTGCTGTCGAGAACATTGAGATCTGCCCCCTTTGCAATGAGAGCCTCTACTATGTCTTTCTGGCCGGTCTCCACTGCTAAATGAACAGGGGTTCTACCGCGATTGTCTCTTATGTTAACATCGGCGCCTTTTTCAATAAGAAATTGTGCTATTTCGGTATGTTTTTTGTTAATGGCTATGTAGAGCAGTGTCCAGCCCGTTCTTCCATCTTTCGTATTCACATCCGCTCCTGCTGAAATTTCAGACTTGACCTGGTCGATATCACCATCAACTACTGCTCGGTTCAGGGATTTCTTTGTTGGCCGTTGAGCAAAAGCGTTATTGAAGGTAAAAGATGTCAGCAATAATAAAATCGCGATGGAAGTTATCAAATCCTTCATGATATGTCCTCCAGAATTATTTATCCTTTAGTAAGACTTATCAGTTATTTAAACTGAATATTTATCGGTCATATATAGATACATTATCATTATACAACATATTGTTTCATTTCTCACACAATTTTTCTTTTTATACTCTTTCTTCGCAGACCAATCCGATTTTCTCCATGATCCCGTCGAATTCGTCAAGGGAGTAGAATTCTATGATAATCTTGCCTCTATGTCCTTTTTTTCTTGTTTCAATACTTACTTTAGTGCCGAGCTGGCTTGCCAGTTTGTTCTC
>JAFGPJ010000057.1 GCA_016936275.1 Sedimentisphaerales bacterium | reverse complement strand
CCTTTCATGTTTGGTTGCCTTATTATAACATATCGTCAGAAAAATAAATAAACATTCGACTTGTAATTGCGACACAGCCTGTTCGCTGAGGAATCTGTTCAAATAGACTCGCGAAACGGTTTCTTGTTTCTTGAGTCAGGTTTTGTTAGAGCCTCTTAATAAAATTTATGCAACACGATCTTGTTAACAATTTAGTTCTCGAAAGTCTTCCTTCGAATTTCTCTCGGCAGACACTATGTACCGCTGTTTAGGTGCGGTAAGACAATACGGCTATTCAAGGCAGTTTTGTGTTCAATGCTGTTTTACGCCGTTGGAGTTATTGTACAGATAACCGATCAAAAAACAACAAAAAATTCTTTTACCACGAGGAGAACAAAGGCCTTTTCATAACTAAGTCATAAATTTATTATTTTTTCCGTGTGACTCTCAGTTGGGCTGGATCACTGCGGAGCTTTGGGACGCAAACGTCTGCTGGAATTAAGTGTTGTGGCCCTGGGATTACGATGATATACTTTAGCAATTATAAATGTATGTAGAATGGATATTATCAAATGAGACAATTCGTGATTTTATTCATTGCGGGCCTGTTTTTGTTTAATATTTCGGTCGCATGGGCTGACGGATTTGGTATCTCTGTTAAACAAGGTTGTGCCCCGATTTCCGGATACATCCAAACCCCCGCCGGTGGCAATCCGGGCACTTCAGATATTAAACGTCCTACTTTTAAAGAGCTCGATATCGATGATACCTCCTATACGGATATTGATCTTTATTATAGAAGCCGAAATTACACGCCGTACATTGGTCTGCGGTTAATTGATTTTGATTCGTCCGGTATTTTAGAGAAGCATTTGACCACACGGGGTCAGACGTTTTTGAGAGGCGAATCTTATGAACATGAAACATCTTTTAATATCTATCGCTTCGGGGCAAAATATGATTTTACACACTTCAGCCCAAAAGCAGAATTAGCCGTGGTGGATTTTAATTACCAGTTCGAGTCTGCGGGGATTCAGGTTAAACGTTCGTATGCAACAAAGTACGCCGTTCGACTCGGTGCCGAAAAAAATTTTAGTGTTGACGCGTTAGACATAATATTTGAGGCGTCCGGGTCCATTCCGTTATCCAATTCACCTGAGATCTACACAGTCGGGGCAGCAGTGAAATACTGGCTCACGGAACATTTCAATGTTGGATTGGATATTCAATACTTCTACCTTGACTACGAAGACGGTCAGGATTTGCCTAATCACCTGAGGCTTGAAATGCAACCGGCCATCAGCGTCTTTCTGCAATATCGCTTTTAGAATTAAATGTGTTGGAGATTGCTTAGTCGCTCGCCCATAAGGGGCAAGCTCCTCGCAGTTACAGGGCGGGAGAATTTAAGTTGTCCGCCTGCTACATAGTGGGCACATTTTTCGATGAGTTGTGCTTGATAATGATAGGGGGATGTTCATAGCTAAACCATAAATTTACTATTTAAGAAATACGACTTGAAGTCTGCGTTCACCCCGTGAGATAGCTTTTCCCTTAGGGGGTAAAATCGTTATCTCATGGGGTAAATCCGCGGTTAATGTCCTACGGGCTTGTCCAGCCTATGGCGTCCAGCATCGGCTGGATTTCGGGATTGGCCATGAACAAATCCCAGCACAACTGCGTGCGGTAGTTTTCGATCATAATCACAATCGGGCCCTGGTCGATGGCCACACAGCCGGGTGCGAACCAGTCCTGCGAAAGATTAAAAGCATCAAAGAAGCCGAACGGCCCCCATAAATCTCTGCCGTACGTGTGGTAAAATTCCTTCAAGGTCGCAATGGACTCAGCCGGTACATAAGGCATGGCGCTTAGTGCGGCGGTGGGAGAAATTGTCCCGTTATCATTAGTGGGCGAATGGGCGCTGTAGCCCCACGGATTAAAGCTGGCCGTTAAGCCCCACACCAGGTCGCTGTAACCGGTAAATCCGCCGGGATTTTCAATGCAATATGCACGGTTGATCAAAGAAATATTCCGGCTGTTATCGAAGTAGTTGCAGTAATCATCGCTCTTGCCGCGAGGGTCAAAGCCTAAGTGACTGTAATGGGTGAAGAACAATGGCCCTCCCTTCTCCGGGCCAACCCACTGCACATAGTCGTAGCACGTATTGCCATTAACATAGTCGGCCGAATCCGCCCAGCCATTATAATAGCAGGAGGCTGGAATCGGATGCGTCGGCGAAGCAATCGCCAGCAGATATGTAATCATACACTCATTATAGCCGGTGACGGCGTGATTTAGCTGCCACTCGTAATTCGGCGAGAAATGCCAGTACAGCACCTGGCTGTCCGGATGCTGGAGATACCAATCCCATTCGACCTGCTCCCACATCCGGGCGGCTCTTTCGCGGATTTCCGTCTCGACGGCGTCGTTCGGATCATCGAAATATTGCCGCACCGTGAGCATGCCCTGTATCACGTATGAAGTCTCGACTATATCGCCGCCGTCGTCGAACTCGCCGAAGGGCTTTGTCTCGCCAGTGGCTCCGTTAATCCAATGCGACCAGGCGCCATGGTAGCAGGCGGCATTGTCTTCCAGGAAGGTTAGAATCTGCAGGACGCGTTTGGCTGCTTGTGCGCGAGTGACAAATCCTCGCTCGGCGCCGACGCACATCGCCATCAGGCCCATGCCGGTGCCGCCGGATGTGCAGGTATCCGTGCTGTGGCCGAATTCATATCCTTCTCTCGCCAGCCCGCTGACCGGATGGCCGTAATCCCAGAAATACCTGAAGACGGCCTCCTGAACGGAAGTAAGAAGCTGCTCATCGGTCATCGCATAAGAGGTGGCCGAAACGATATTCGAAGGCCCGGATTCCCCGCCGCCGAGTATCGCCACCGACTTTACATAATAATAGTACGTCTGGTCGTTCTCACCAAAAAAGTCACTATATACGGAAACCGTATGCGGCGAATCGTTTAGTTTGGTAAAGTGGCCGTCATTGGAGTCGGCGCGATAGATGTTATAGCCCTCCAAATTGGGGTCTGTATCGAACTGCCATTTGAGATCGATTCTGCTGTCATGGCCGACGGCAGCTACATCGTTGGGAGCGGGCGGCGGCGGTGGCGGAGGCGGAGCAACAGGTTCCGGATTAGCCAGAGCAATAATTTCATCGGCAGTCAACGCGCGGTTATAGATACGCACCTCATCGATAAGGCCGTTCCAGAAGCGATTCTTCGCCTGTCCGTTTTCGCCGATAATGACTCTGCCCCATTTACTGTTTATTTTGCCGTGAACCGATTTTGAATTTGTGCTATTACCGTCCCGATATATATAGAGCATCGAGCCGTTGTACACACCGGCGATGTGATGCCAGCTCTGGTCGTTCACATCGTCGCTATACACTTCCGGCCAGCCCCCTCCGACAAGGCCGAGGCAAAGAAATGCGATTCGATTGTCGTCGCGGGTCCTTGCCAGGACCCAGTCGTCGCCTTTAGTAATGATGGCGTTCCAACTCCTGTCGAATGCCCGGACTTTAATCCAGCATGCAACCGTGATTGCCTCAGTGAATGTAAGGGACAGATCTTCGCCGACATCGACATAGTCGCAGTCGCCGTCGAAGCTCAGGCACCAGCCGCGATTCGGATCTTCCACCCAGACCGGATCGCCGATGAGTGTGCCGTGGTTGCTGCCGGCGGCATCGTTGGCGTCGCCGTCAAACTGCCAGTAGCCGACAAGATTAGGGTCATTCTCAATTGCTAAAGCAGAACCTT
>JAFGPJ010000056.1 GCA_016936275.1 Sedimentisphaerales bacterium | reverse complement strand
GCCACATCAATTGGGTCGCCTTCATTCCTCATAAGTCCATCTATTTCCTCAGATTCATCCAGGAAGCCAACAGCCGCACGGTCGTCAGCGACAGAAGCATCGTATAGTCCTGCGGCTAACAGTCCGGCATCCTCGCCGAGCTTCAAATCATCGTTGCTCGCGAGCACAATCGCCGCCTTGCCGTCATCATAAGGCAGGTCAACGCCGATATTACCCTCGGTCTGGTCGGAATAGCCCTCGATTGCAATATTAATAGTATCGTTATCTATACCGTCTTCGGTATATATTTTGCCATTTTCAGAGACGACGGACACACCACCTACGGCTACAGGCTCGATGACAGTTTCGCCTTCTTCTGTTACCGGCTCATCCGGAGTCCCCCAGTATTCACCGCCAAGAGCGGTCAGGTCGCCGGAAATCTGCACATCACCGTTGCCAAGAATATAGAGATTGCCTGCCGTCGCTACAGCAGCATCTTCGTCTTCTATCTCGCCCGTATGCTGAAGGTCGATAGCCAGATCAGGGTCGCCGCCATAGATACGAAGCTCACCGGGCGTTTCCTTCCAAATCCCGCCTGCCGCGGTAACTGTACCGGCCAAAGCAGTTATCGACTGGTCGCCGTCCTGCCAGCTCCACTCGGTATCGGTCAAAACCCAATCTCCGCCGTTGAGCGTTATATCTTCGTTCATCATTATATCGTTACCGGCCAGTAAATCACCAGCAGCTTCTGTACTGCTGTTGAGAATGATGTCCATGCCGGCAGTTATATCGCCGTCAGCATCAATACCGTCGGCCGCCGTAAGAATTACACTGCCTGCGGTCGCCTCTATCGCCTCATTAGCCAGTAATTGACCGGCTTTGGCATCGACGTCAATGTCTCCGGTTACTGAGGTCAATTGTTTGGTTGTTATGTCGCCTTGATCACCCGAAAGAGTGATGCCGGTATCAGCCGCTGCTCCTACGGAAGCCCACTGATCGGCAGCATTTTCCGGATTGCCCCCGGTTTCCACCGCCGTGACCGAGCCATTATTACTTATCAATGTAAGGTCTGTTTCACTCTGATTGAACAGGTCCCATTGTTCATCACCTAAGTCCAAATCGAGATCCTGCTCTAACGTCAGCGAAGTTGCCCCAACGACGCCCAGACTAACGTTTTGAAGGATTATCTGGCCGTCATCGACGCCGTCAGCAGCTCCTGCCACGATTGTCAATGACTCCTCGCCCGTCATCGTTAGCGCCCCAGGAGGTGTAGAATCCTCAGGACCGCCACCACCATCGATTATGGAAACATTCCCACCGGCGGTCAGGATCGTGCCCTCTGCGGCTTGAATTACGCCCCACCCATTGCTGTTTATCTGAGTGCTCCCGGCAGAATCACGACTCGTGCGCCCTGTTATAGTCAAATCGCCTTCGGTCGCTGTTACGTCGGCCTCGAGCCTGATGGCGTTAGCTAAAATATCTACGTCGCCGCCGGCCGTGAGAGTACCGTTGGCAATAATGTCGCCACCACCATAAGGATATTGAGAATATCCCGGCTCTCGTGGGTCACCATGGCCGTCTTCATCGGCGTTGAGGTATATATTACCAGAGGCTTGCACATTACCTCCAAGAAAGATGTCGTGAACCGCCTCCACCACTACGTCTCCGGCAGTCGCGGTAAGATTCTTTCCTTCGTCAACAACAATAGGAGAATGGGTCTTCTCCCCCACAATACCGGAACCCGTGTCGGTCCCGTTCTTCAGCCTGATACTGGCAGCGGTAATATGACCATGAACGTCAATGGCCGAATCGGTATCTGGATTCTGGCCTCCGCGCACATCGACGCTTCCTGTGACGTCGATATCACCGTTAAACGTCACATCTTCATATGTGACAACTGCCAGGTCGCCGACGTTGGTGATGGCCTGGGAAAAGGCATCACCGGCCGCAAGAACTAATTGTCCAACCGGTGAACCGGCTTCTCCGATAGTACCATTATTTGTGACGTCGTTGCCGCTGTCAGCGATCAAGTTGCCGGGACTGATGTCCACAATGACGCTGCTGCCGGGCTGACCAAGAAGCAGAAAGTCGCCAGCGGCCATTACTACAACACCGCCCGGACAAAGAATGGCGCCGGTGTTGGTGACGTTTTCGCCCACAAGATAAACGCTGTCGGTGGCTGTGATAGTGCCATGATTCTCGACTCTGTCGCGGTTGCTGCTGCTGGAGCTGGTGAATACCATTGCATGCGCCGGATCTGCTGTGGCGGCGAGGAAGTATGTGTTTGACATTCCAAGACCGGAAGCAACCAACTGTGACACATTAACAGTTGAACCCTCACCGAAGACCACACCTGCAGGATTAACGATGAAAATACGCATGCCTGCAGCGTTCAGGTCACCGTTAAATTGCGTTGTCGCCCCGGAAACCCTGTTCAGCACAGCGGAATTAATGAGGCTACCCTGTGAGAAGTTCAGACTTTCCCGAACTCCAGGAGCTCCGCCGATGGTATCCAAACTGGTCCAGTTAATAACTGACTGAACCTGATCGACTACCACATTAGTCGCCAAGCCGTCATGAGCGATAGAACCGGTTCCAACATTAAACGTCCCACCGCTCGGCGTGGCCAGCACGGCCGGCAGTGACATGTTGAGAACCATGTAACATGTCAGGAAGTATATGACAACCTTCCCAAAGCAAAACCTTTGATTTTTTTTCCTTAAGCTTTTCATCATCCATCCCCATTACAAATAACAATTTTTCAAATTTCATCCTTACGATAATTTTGCCCAGCTCCGTTGAAAAGCAAAGATGACAAGCCCCCCCCCTCAGATGCTGTGCTAATTCCAATTTTTATTATTATAACTTTTTGAATTCTCTTTGTCAAGAACTACTTTGGAAATTTGCCTGTTCCCGGGGTGTATAGAGTGCTCTTAAAACGTTTCCGGCCTGCAACCGGCACAATACGAGGAAGCTTCTGATAACAGCAGCCACAGCAAGTCCCACAAATCCGAACAATTTATCGGACGTTCAGGTATACATTCAATAGTGTTCAGATAACGCCGTAGAATAGTGAAAAAAAGGTTGAAATCCGACGGTTTTACAGGAATTAGGAATAAAACTATAAAAAGCAATTTTAGCATTCTTCTTATTGCTGCAAAGCAGCTAAACGGCCCGAATATTATCATGCAGAAACCTGTTCTCGGATTTAACGCTTTATACCAATATGGAGTATGCTTATAATAGAAAAGCTGATCGTATTGAATACGACAAAATAAGACGAAGTCTTGGAAGGAATTTTCCACCATTTTTTTGATATTGGATTTTTCATTTATGGCAAGTAATCCAACAAATCTGTCAGCTCTAAATAGTAATTGGCCGGTTGAATTAGTTGCTGAAGAGCCAGCTCGCATCGATCCTTATCTATACGACGACGATAGTCAATCACACGAGAACGACCAGGGATTCAAATTGCCTGAAGTCATCGGTATTCTACCGATACGAAACGCCGTCGTCTATCCCGGTACGATAATGCCTTTAGCAGTCGGCCGAAAAAGAAGCAAAGCATTACTTTCCGATACCGAACCAAACGAAACAATCATCGGACTCCTGACGCAGCGTAATCCTGATACCGACAGACCTGATTTTAATAATCTCTATTCGACAGGTACCGCCGCTTCGGTGCTGAAGGTTACAAAACTGCCCCAGGGCTCGATACATGTCGTAGTCCACGGCATAACCCGCTTCAAAGTAATAGAACAGGCGGCGATAAAACCCTACCTGAAAGCAAGAATCAAGCCGTTAAGCACCAAAGTAAAAATGACAAAAAAGCTCCAGGCGCTCATCGTCAATGTTCGCCGGGCGGCCAATCGTGTAATCGCGTTAAGCCCTAATGTCCCGGAAGAAGCATCGGTATTACTGGAAAATATCGAAAATCCTTCCGCCCTGGCCGACTTCTTAGCGGCTAATCTCAGCCTCGACATAGCAAAGAAACAGCAGTTGCTCGAAGAGCTTGACGCTGCCAAACGTCTCGAGCAAATTTCCGTCGTTCTGGCTCATCAATTAGAGGTGCTCGAATTAAGTCACAAGATCCAGGGGCGTGTAAGGGAATCGATAGACAAAAACCAGCGGGAGTATTTCCTCCAGGAGCAGCTAAAAGCCATCCAAACCGAGCTAGGTCAGAAAGACCTCAGAACCGATGAGCTAAAGCAGCTCGCTGAAAACATCGCTAAAGCAAAGATGCCCAAAAAAGTGGAGACCGAAGCCCTTCGCGAATTAGACAGATTAAGTAAAATCCCGCCCGCTTCGCCGGAATACAGCGTTATCCGCACATACCTGGATTGGGTCTGCGAGCTGCCCTGGTCGATTCAAACCAAAGACCAGCTCGATATAAACAAGGCCCAGAGAATATTAAACACCGACCACTACGATCTGACTAAGGTCAAAAAACGCATCCTCGAATTCCTGGCCGTCCGTAAGCTGAATCCCAAAGGCAAAAGCCCCATCCTTTGTTTCGTCGGCCCACCCGGCGTCGGCAAAACATCGCTCGGCAAATCAATCGCCCGGGCAATGGGAAGGGAATTCGTGCGTATATCACTCGGAGGAATCAGAGACGAAGCCGATATTAGGGGTCATCGCAGAACGTATATCGGGGCGCTGCCCGGCAGAATCCTGCAGGAATTGCGAAAGTGCGGCAGCAAAAATCCCGTGTTCATGCTCGATGAGCTGGACAAAATCGGCAGCGATTTCAGAGGCGACCCGGCCAGTGCCCTGCTGGAAGTGCTCGACCCGGAGCAGAACTTCGATTTCACCGACCACTACCTCGACCAGCCTTTTAATCTATCTTCGGTCATGTTTATCGGGACTGCAAATTATACCGAGCCGGTTCCGCCGGCGCTGCGAGACCGAATGGAAGTTATAGAACTGCCCGGCTATACCGAAATCGAAAAACTCAAAATTACGAAAAAATACCTTATCCCGCGACAGCTTAAAGAGCACGGCCTGAGCAAAAACCGCTGCTCAATAAAGGACGAATCGATATTCACCATTATAGAGGGCTACACTCGCGAGGCAGGCGTGCGAAACCTCGAACGGAATATCGCAGCGATCTGTCGGGCCGTAGCGACGGAAGTTGCCAAAGGCAAAAAGAGGCGGGCCACCATCGCGAAAAAAGACCTCGTAAAAATCCTCGGCCCGGCACAATTCGAGTCAGAGCTGGCGCTGCGAACCGGAATACCCGGCGTCGCAACCGCCCTGGCTTACACGCCGGTCGGCGGTGAATTGCTCTTTATCGAATCGGCATCCATGCCCGGCAAAGGAAATCTGCAGTTAACCGGCCAAATCGGCGACGTTATGAAGGAAAGCGCTCAGGCAGCTTTCTCAATCGTCAAGGCAAACGCGAAAAAACTTAATATCGACCCGGAAAAGTTCAAAAAATTCGATTATCACATCCACGTCCCCGCTGGAGCAGTCCCCAAGGACGGGCCGAGTGCCGGCGTGGCAATGTTCACATCGATGGTCAGTCTGCTGCTGGGCAAGCCCACCCGGCCGGACGTCGCAATGACAGGCGAAATAACGCTGAGAGGCCTGGTCCTGCCCATCGGCGGTCTGAAGGAAAAAATCCTTGCCGCCAAACAGGCCGGCATAGAAACCGTCATACTACCGGCCAGAAACAAAAAAGACATGTCCGAAGTCCCGAAAGAAGCAAAAAAAGGACTGAAATTCGAATTCGTCAAAAATACCGCCGACGCCCTCAAAATCGTCCTGGATACAAAATGAATTCGTACCACCGTCACAAAATCAGGAAATTCCTATCGAGCTTCACGCTATATAGAGAACCCTGAAGATTTGAATATGCCCAGACCTGCCTTTACAGATTCGAATGCTATTTTATCTTCAGGAATCTCTAAAGGATCCAATAAAACCAAATCTTCTATCTCTGTTTTGCTAAAATCGACAGGAAGAACATCGATTTTGCAGTAGAAGAACAAATCACAGGTATAATAAATCACTCCTTCGTATTGATAAATGTTCGGATAAGAGCCCAAATATTTCGGCCCATTGAGATTTATATTTAATTCCTCCTTTATTTCTCTTATTAAGGCCTCTTCGGCAGATTCTTTCGGATCCACGAAGCCGCCCGGCAGGTCGAGCTTTCCCTTGCCCGGCTCTTTGGCCCTTTTAATTAAGACGAGCTTCCCGTCGTATTCCAATATAGCCCCCACCGCCGCGGCAACATTGTGAAAATAAATAAACCCACACTCCCGGCAATTAAATCTTTTATCATCCTCAAAAACAATGTCACTCGATCCGCAGGCAGGGCAGCAGTTGAAGGTTTTCATATCTCAGGTTCCTGGTTTAATTCTGTACGCAACTGCAACTACGTCCACCATTTCAGCCACGTCATGAACGCGAACTATTGACACACCCGCCGCGGCACAAAGGGCTACGGTTGCTGCCGTGCCGAAAATCCTCTCGGCAGGTTTTTCCTTGCCGGTGATCTGGCCGATGAATCTCTTGCGGCTTGTGCCGACAAGGATGTGGTAGCCGGTAGCGATAAATTTGTCGATATTTCTCAAGAGTTCAAGATTATGCTCGGTAGTCTTGCCGAAACCGATGCCGGGATCGATGAAAATCATATCCTTCGATATACCGATTTTCTCAGCCCGCTTTGCCCTGTCCAGCAGGAACCCCAGAACCTCGCCGACGACATCATCATATTTCGGCTCATTCTGCATCGTTGCCGGCGTGCCCTGCATGTGCATTAAAACAACCGGCACTTGTCGCTCGGCAGCCAGCTCGCCTACTCGCTCATCGCTTAGAGCGGTAATATCGTTTATCATTGCCGCCCCAGCATCCAGAGCAGCTTTGGCAACTTCATATTTATATGTATCAATACTTATTGGCACATCGGTCTTATCGTAAAGCGCTTCGATGACCGGCACGACCCGTTTTATCTGCTGAGCAACTGAAACCGGAGCCGAGCCCGGCCGGGTCGATTCACCGCCGACATCGATAATTGCAGCACCGCCGGCTGTCATTTGTAAACCGTGCTCGACAGCCTTACCGAGATCGAAGAATTGACCCCCATCGCTGAAGGAATCCGGCGTCACATTCAAAATCCCCATCACAAGACAACCGGCAGAAAAATCCAGCTTTTCCCCTGGCCATTCAATAACTTTTTTGCCGCTACTTTTCACTTTTAACTTCTTTAAATCCAATTCCAATTAACTTTTCAGCTAATTTGGGTTTGGTACCTTCGAGAATCACACTGGTATTCTGAAATTCTCTGCGCACATGATAATTCTTCCGCAGGCTGTCGAAATGCTTGCCTCTATCTTCCGCCAGCTTTTCCAAAACACGCCGGAGTCTCGCATCGTCCTTGTCAATCCGATAGATTTTCTGTACAGCACCCAGCAACGCATCCTGATCGTTGCTTATATTCGGATTAATCTTCAATTCCGGCACAGCAGGCTCCGGCAGAAAATCCTCTATTCCATACTTCGGCTCCATATCAAAATATTCGCAGGCCGCCTTATATATCATAATCAAACCAGCAATCTTACCGTCCAGCGAATAACCAGCGATATGAGGTGTGCCGATATCAACCATTTTCAGAAGCTCGATATCTATTTCCGGCTCGTTTTCCCAGACATCCAGTACGACAGCCTTTAGTCGGTCCGACTTTACGGCTGATTTCAATGCACTGCCATCAACCACTGCGCCACGGGAAGCATTTATAAAAACACATCTATCCTTAAGCGATTTGAAAAAATTCTCATCCGCCAAATGGTAAGTCTTATCCTGACCTTCGAACGTCAACGGTGTATGCAACGTAATAAAATCACAATCATAAAGCTTTTCCAGCGGAAGATATTTTGTATCGCCGGTCTGCCTCTGTAGCGGCGGGTCATTCAAGTAAACGTCCATACCCATTGCAGCACATTTCTTCGCTACCCTGCTGCCGACATTGCCCACGCCAATAACGCCAATGGATTTGCCCTCCAAATCGAGAGCATATCTTTGCCCGATATCGAGCAACCCGGCAATAACATATTCGGCGGCCGAGGTGGCATTAGAGCCCGGCGCAGATGCAAAACCGATATTGTTACAGCTAAGGAAATCTATATCGATGTGGTCGAAGCCGATCGTTGCGGTCCCCACAAAACGCACTTTGCTGCCGGCCAGCAAATCAACGCCAACCGGCGTGATACTACGTACAAGAAGAATATCGGCATCGGCGACTATCCACGGCGTCATTTCCCGACCGCCAATAACAGTTACTTCGCCGATAGAAGAAAAACACTCTTTGACAAACGGGATATTCGCATCTGCAACGATTTTCATCTTATTCGTTTCTCCTGTTTATCCTTTCACATCAGTAGTCTGTCGCTCGTGAATTTACAGGTCATACGTTTGTAATTGAGTGGCAGCCTCAAAGCCGTAGGCTTTGGGGATGGTACAAGTCAGATAAACCATCCCCAAGCTGCGCTTGAGGCTGCCACCCTTTTATCTCATCTACCCATATTCATTTCTCACAATGAACTAGCCAAGATCGTATCTAAAGCTCGAAACCTGCAATCTGTGTCCCGCAATCAGGACACTTTGAGTCTTTTATACTATTGGTGGCAATCTTATAACCAATGCGTTCTATTAACATTCGGCCGCACTGATAGCAGTAAGTACTTTCGGCCTTCGAGCCAGGCACGTTTCCGAGATAAACGTAATGCAGCCCGGCGGATATGCCAATCTCGTAAGCCCGCTCCAGACTGTCAATCGGCGTGGGGATCGAATCCAAGTACTTGTATTGCGGATGGAATCGGCTGATATGCCACGGAACATCGGCTCCAGCGTTGTTCACAATAAAACCGGCAAGTTCTTTAAGCTCATCATCAGAATCGTTCTGCCCGGGCACCAGCAGCGTCGTAATCTCAAGCCAGATATTCGTCTGTTTCGCTATATAGCTGATCGTATCAAGCACCGGCTGCAATTTCGCTTTGCATAGCCGCTCGTAATAATCCTCGCTGAACGCTTTCAAGTCGACATTAATTCCATCGAGCCAGCCGCTCGCAAAATCAATGGCTTCGGTCGTCATAAATCCGTTACTTACAAAAACGTTCGCCAGGCCTCGCTTTTTTGCCAGGCTTCCGCAATCATTACATAATTCCATAAAAACCGTCGGCTCGGTGTATGTATAAGCCATGCTCTTACACCCGTTGCGAACCGCCGCCTCTACGATATACTCAGGAGTGATAGGCTGACCGTTGATTCTCCCTTCTTCGAGTGCCACCTGGCTGATTTGCCAGTTCTGGCAGAACTCACAACGAAAATTACAACCCATCGTCGCTATAGAAAAACTGCGAGAGCCCGGCTGAAAATGAAATAACGGCTTTTTCTCGATGGGATCCGAGTTGGCCGAGCAGACTTTGTTATACGTCAGAGAATACAGAACACCACCCATATTTTTGCGGACCTGGCACCGACCAAGCTTGCCCTCATCTATCACACACCGCCAGTTACACAGCTTACAGCGAACCTTCTGATCCACCTCTGTATCCCAAAGCACAGCTTTTTTAAGATTTGTTTCTTCAATTGCCATCGTTTGGTTTCCTGTCCGTTTCCACCATTCGGAATTAAGCGAAAAACCTTGTTCTTCCGAGACCCGAAATGACCCCATTACCATGTAAAAGGGATTCGGCCTGCCCTTTAGTGTACCATTTCAAGCATCATGCGTAAAACAATAATCCTTCTCGATAAAAGGCCACGAAAAGAAAAGTACGATTGCATAGCCGTTTAAGAATGGTACAATATCATATAATGCAGAAATTACATTATGAAATTATGGATCTGTTCCTAAGTAAAACTGGAGGCAGTGCCGGCAAATGGCAATTCGTGTAAAACTGGATGATATCATCGAAGGTCTGGAATCTCAGTCTGATGAAAGCTTCTCGTTCCTGGATAAAAAAACAGGCGAGGTGATTCTTATGACCGATTACGCCATGCGTGCCGCCGAGGAAAACGAGCCACTTGAAGATGTGCCGGACTGGGAGCGGGAGATGGTCCTTATCGCCCGGGAAATATTAGCCGAGACCGGCCAGTACCTACAATTGCCCACTCAGTACGATATCGATGAATACAGCATCATGGAGAGCTTCTGCACGTCTCTGGACAGGCGGGAAATTGGTGATATTCTTTACGACCTGATAAGCGGCAGCGGAGCCTTTCGACGGTTCAAAGACGCTGTATATAAATACCGCGTTGAAGACGAATGGAACATCTACCGCGAAAATGCAATAAAAGAAATCGCAATCGAATGGTGCCGGCAAAACGATATCGAGCTCGAATAGGTTAAACATTGAAAAATGTTAGGATGACTTTGTCTGTTCTTGTATAATTCATTCAGAAAGGCCATAATAATGATAAACGAAACAGACAAAGAAGTAATCATAAAATGTGCAAAAAAATATAACGTTTCCTCCGTAATTCTATTTGGCTCAATTCTCAGAGAGGGCGAAAAAGCCAACGATTTCGACATAGGCGTCAAAGGAATACGTCCGGAGTTGTTCTTCAAGTTTTATGCCGAGCTTTTCAAGAACTTACCGAAGCCTGTCGACCTTATAGACCTTTCCAGAAAATCACTTTTTAACGACCTTGTAGAAGATACTGGTGTAAGGATTTATGGGTAAAGTCCCCAAGCAAATTCTGGCTGAAAAACAGAATGTTGAAGCTGCATTAGACAACTCAACAAAGCCCTGGCAAGGATTAATAAATCTACCATCGAGTTAGCAGCAATTGGAACATTCCTTCATAACATATATAATGGAATAGAAAATATTCTGAAACAGACAGTACGGCTGAAAAAAATTGAAATACCGAAATCCGAATCATGGCATAAAGAACTGTTAAATCTTTCGGTATTTAAAGGGATTATTTCTGAAGAACTGTCCGACAAGCTATACGAATACTTGACATTCCGACACTTTTTCATTCATTCTTATGGATTTATGCTGGAAGAAAAGCATCTTGAGAATCTGGCAACAAATATTCACGACATCTGGAAAGAATTTATGTCCGAGATTTCATCGTCGTTAAGCAAATAAAAGAAATAGCGATAGAATGGAGCCGGCAGCACAACATTGAATTCGATGAGACATGGCTCTGAGATTCGGGAAAAATATCAGGCTGTTTTTGTAAAATCTCATGAGAAAAGCCATATTTAATTAACGGGATAATTCCGGATTACCTTATTCAGAAAGGAGGGCCTATGTCAGTTCGCGTTAAACTAAGCGATATCATCGACGGCATGGAATGCCAGACGGACGAAAGCTTCTCATACCTGAACAAAAAAACAGGTAAATTGGTTCTTGTCGGCCATGAGGAAGCGATGGCATCTGAGGACGACGAACCTATCGAAGACTTCCCGGATTGGCAGCAGGAGATCATAAAAGCCGCCGAAGACATAGAAAATGAAACAGGCGAGTATATTCAACTACCCTCGAAATTCGATATTCACGAGTACAGCATTATGGAAGATTTCTGCCTGTCCGTTGAAGATGAAAAAACACGTGAGATTCTCTACACTTTAATAAAAGGCAGCGGCGCCTTCGGCCGATTCAAAAATGCGATACACATCTACGAAATTGCAGAAGACTGGTATAAATTCCGCAACGATGCGTTCAAAGAAATCGCAATCGAATGGTGCCGGGAAAATAACATTGAATACGATGATTGACGCTGTGTGCTCCTCACGTCGTCCGTTATGCGCCCGGGAGTTGGACTAAAGGGCGTAACTTTCGACAAGAATTTTCAACGGATGTATGGCAACTTTATCGCTGATATGCTCTATCTGCATTTTGCAGGCGGCGCATTCGGTCAGGACGGTTTGAATCTTTGATTCTTTCAGAGCGGTCTTTAAACTTTCGGCGATTTGGGACGACAATTCGTAGTTTTTCTTTTGCATTCCGAATGTGCCGGACAGACCGCAGCAGCCGGCTTTGAGGTCCGTGACTTTGACGCGGCAAAGATCCTGCAGGAGCTTGATGCTTGCCGTCCCGTCGTTGACCGCCTGCAAGTGGCACGGGGTATGATATACATATTCATCTGTTATCTGCCTGACCGGTGACTTCAACTTTCTCTGCGAATGCAGGTCAAGCAGATAATTCATCAATTCGTAAGTGTTTTCGGAAACCAGCTTCGCATCCTCACCCTTGATAAAATGCCGCATCTCCTGCTTCAAACACAACGCGGCGCTCGGTTCGGAACAGACTATTTTACAGCCCTGGCGGACGGCTTCGGCCAGATGCCTGACATTGTATGACAAATCCCTCCTGGCTTTTTTAGTATCGCCATAGGCCATTGCCGGCAGCGGTGCAGGACGCTGGTTCGGCAGGATGACTTCGATTTTATTGTATCGCAGGACTTCGAGCACATTGAAGCCTAACTCGTGATCGTTATAATTAGCGTACGTGTCAACAAAATAGGCCACCTTGTCAATCGGCTTTTCTATCGGCTCACATGAAGCTAAGTACTTCCGTCCCGCTTTAAGGAACGAGCCTCGCTTGAACACAGGTATGCTCCTTCGCTTATCGAGTCCGGCAATTTTTTCCAGCAGTAATCCGAACAATGGCATTTGCAGCACAAAATTCGATACAGGTGAGAAAATGCTGCCCAGCATGCTCATGTAGCGATTTTGACTTAGAATCCGCTCGGTATGGCGCAGGCCTTTTCGCTTTACGTATTGTGCCCTGGCGGTCATCATAAGCGTCGAGATATCCACGCCGGACGGGCATTGCAGCATGCAGGCCTTACAATTCACGCACAAATCAAGAAATTTTCTGAACTCGGGCGACTCGAAGTCTTTTTCTTCCAACTGCCCCGTCGCCCAGTAGTGCAGCATATTCGCCTTGGCCCGCGAGCTGCCCAGCTCCTCACCCATCGCCCGAAATACCGGGCACATCCGCAGGTCGGATTCGGTGCTAAG
>JAFGPJ010000375.1 GCA_016936275.1 Sedimentisphaerales bacterium | reverse complement strand
GCTCGCCAGGCCGAGGCCGCGGTAACGAGGCTCAATAACCACTCTGCTTATTCTGCGGATGTTGGCGTTAATCAGCCCCAATTTTGTGCTCCTGTCGAGACCGGCAAAGATGTGATTTGTCGCAATGTTTCGCAGCTCCAGCACAGCAGGAGCGTTCGAATAAACGATGACGCCAACAGGCACTTTACCGCCGGGTTGTTTAAGAACAAATATCGACGAAGCCGGACCGGGGTGGCCGCCCCGATAGTGATAGCGTGAAAGCCGCTTGTAATCATCGAGACGGCCCGGCACGATTTGCAGACTCTTACAGACTGAACAGCCCGCAGGATGGCTAAGCCCACTTTGCATTTTATTTACTCCCCTTTCTTTTGTAGATGACCTCCGCCGGGCCGGACAACTGCTTGACTACAAGGACATCGGGCGACAGGTCAGACAGGATATCGTCCCTGCTGGAGGCAAGGATGAAAGTTGTGCCGGTGCGTTTGGCGAATTTGTGCAGGCGATACGAAATGACCGCTGCCGTTATGCTGTCAAGCTCCGAGCAGAACTCATCGGCGAAGACAAACCTCTTTCCCGCCGCCAGAGCCATCGCCAGCCGAAAGCGATATTGCTGGCCGGCACTGAGATTGACCGGCTGATTGAGAATGCAGAAGCAGTCGTTCAGGCCGGCAACACTTAGAAACCGCAGGCTCTCGGCCAAATCCGCTCCGATGCAATCGATAAGCGTCTTATCAGCAGGCAGCGGAATCCCGGCAAGATTAATCCTCTCGTCGGCAGGAACGGCTTTTTCAAGCTCTGCCAGCAGCACGCTTTTTCCGGCGCCGGATGGGCCGGTTATATAGACAATGTCACTTGCGTTGATTTCGAGCCGGCATGAGTGTGTAAAGCTTTGACCGGTGAGCCTGTCGAGCGAAAGGCCAAACATCCGGCAGACAGAGGTGACTTTGTCGGTTACGTTGCCTCTCCATTTGAAAGTCTTTGAAATGGTGTAGGTTGTCATAATTTCTCCCCGAAAAATATCAGCCTGTGCGGCGCTCTGGTTCGTTTACTATGCTTTGGATTTCGCTGAGTGCGTCGCGAACATGGTAATAACTCCAGCATCTCTTTTGGGCAATCTGCCTCATCGAAAGGCCCATCAGATAGTAATCCTTTGCAATGGCGAGCTGACGTGATGTAAGTTTGTCCCGGTTTCTCAGGCATTCGATATACGGGCCTTCTGTGAGCCGCTTCGAGACAGCACGAATCCTGCGGGCAACGCTGGTCTCGCTGACGCCACGTATGCGTGCGATCTGCCGGATGCTGTTGCCGTGCCGGATATACATGGTCATCAGCACCTTGTCCGTTCCGGTAAGCAGATTAAGCCTGCAGGCAAGCAGCTCTATCCGGCCACGACGCAGGTCTTTGACGCTGATTGCCTGCTCTTTAATATTTTCATGTACTCGCTTCATTTCCATCCCCTTGCAATCTTTTTGACTTTCTGCCCAGCACAACATACCAATAAATATGTTTTGTAAATATCATACATTGTCCTAATTTTACCACCCAATACGACCATGTCAATTATTTTGTTATATTTTTACAAAAATTTTATACATTTTTTTCAAATTGTTCATTTCTGCCCTATCAATGCCGGTTTTTTTTTCCTTGAATTTCCATGCTTTCATGGGATTATAAAAAGGAGAAATGTGAAGAAATCGGATTATTAGCTGGAGTTTTACGTCATGAAAGCACTGGTTTTGAACGAAGTAAAGAAACCGCTGGTTCTGCAGGAAATGCCATCGCCGAAAGCCAGTAAGAATCAGGTTCTCGTTAAGCTCATGGCAGCGGCACTTAACAGGCGTGATTACTGGATTACGCAGGGATCGTACCCGGGAATTCAGTGCCCTGTCATATTAGGCTCGGATGGTGCCGGGATTACTGAACAGGGAACCGAAGTAATCATCAATCCCGGCTATAACTGGGGCCGGCAGCAAGAAACACAGAGCGGCGATTTCAAAATCCTTGGCATGCCGGACAACGGTACTTTCGCTGAAGAGATAGCCGTACCGAAGGAGCAATTATTCGCCAGGCCGGAACATTTAGACTGGGCACATGCTGCAGCACTTCCATTGGCGGGCCTGACAGCTTACCGGGCACTGTTCGTACAGGGCAAGCTGCAAAGCTCGCAGACCGTCGTAATAACGGGCATCGGCGGCGGCGTGGCGTGCATCGCGCTTCAGCTTGCTGTGGCAGCCGGGGCAACGGTTATCGTGACATCTTCTTCACAAGCCAAAATAGATAAAGCTATGGCTATGGGAGCAACAGCAGGATTTCTTTATACTACCGAAGGTTATGCTTCACAGGTCAATGAGCAATTCGGGCCGGTGCATCTGATTATAGACGGTGCCGGCGGAGACGGTTACGGCGAGCTTGTCGATACGGTCTGTCCCGGCGGGACAATCGTCAGCTACGGGATCACCACCGGGCCGACCGCAAAGCTGGAGCTGCGAAAGGTGTACTGGAAGCAACTGCACCTGGTAGGCTCAACGATGGGTTCACCGGACAATTTCGCTGCTATGCTCGAAATAGTCAATAAGCACAAAATTGAGCCGGTCATCGATGAAGTTTTTGCTCTGAGCGACGGCAATAAGGCGCTCGAGAAAATGAACGTCTCATCGCAGTTCGGCAAACTCGTGCTGCGAGTAAGTGATAAATAACGAATGAGATGAAGGTGTAAAGATGGACGGTACAGGCGATAGATTCCAGCAGGAAACTAAGTACGACCCGGGAAAAATGCCGGGTCACAGGCTCGACTGGTCGGCGAAGCCGGATTTGTATAAGGAGTATCCGCAGGCCGAGAAGATCGAACTGCCGGCGTTTGAACCAAGTCAGCCCATGAGCCTGGATAAGACTCTGCGGCAGCGAAAGAGTATCCGCGATTACCAGGACAGGCCGATTAGCAAGGGCCAGCTCGCGTACCTGTTATGGGCATCGACCGGCATCCAGCGAGTCGAGGACGGCTACGAATTCCGCACTGCGCCATCGGCAGGCGCTCTTTATCCGATAGAGACCTATGTAATCGTCAACAACGTCAAGGCCCTTGAGGCCGGTGCCTATCATTATGCAATCCAGTCGCATCAGCTCGAATTATTACAGCAGCGGGATTTAAGGCGGCAAATCGCTGCTGCGGCTCTCGGCCAGGGTATGTGTGCTGCAGCGGCGGCGGTATTTATCTGGACGGCAATTTTCGAACGCTGTAAGTGGAAGTACGGCCAGCGGGCGTATCGTTACATTTATCTCGACGCCGGTCACATCGCCGAGAACCTCGCTTTAGCAGCCGTGAGCCTTAATCTCGGCACCTGTGAAATCGGTGCCCTATATGACGACCACGTAAACGCAATCATCGGCATCGACGGCACAGAAGAAAGCACAATCTGCATGTCCGCCGTCGGAAACCCGGCATGATTCTATAATGAAGTCTTGTTACCGATGTTCTGTATCAAACCACCTTATCAAACGACGTCTGGCCTCATCCAGCATGACTTCTTTATCGCGCCTGTTGAGACTGGGATAAAAATCGGACGACTCGAGAACACGATGCCAGCCGGCTTGTTCGATTGCACTAAACTTGTTGCTGACAATTGACCGGGCAGTCTGGATTATGTCCGAATCCTCGTGCCTTGATATAAATTGCTGCCCTTCAAGATAATCCTCTCTGTTGGTCAGCATAATTGTGACATAGACATCCCAGACATGTGCCTGAGCACGCTCCAAATCTTGTCTTGGTCCTTCGTCACGGTCATTAAACGCAAAAAGCTTCAGAAGCAATAAATTTGTCGGCGATGGTACCTGGACTTCAAGACTGCTACTTTCTACACTATCCGGCATGAGTTCTCTCAAAGAGATCGTTCTGAGACCTTCTTCAATGAAGCATGCTTCGGGAGTAATATGACCGTGCAGTTTTGACTTCACAATTTTGACTCTGAAATTTTCAACCTCAAGTCCTTCAACGGGCGGCGAAAGTATATCCAAGTCCTGATTCGGCTCCTTGATAAACTGATAATACTCACAACCTTCACGCACGACGTATCCAAGACCATCGGTTATCGTTTCAGCGATAGCCCGACGTTCGGCCTCCTTACTAACCTGTGTATTAGTAAGCATCAAATCGATATCGGTCGTGACTCGAATCATTTGACGAGCTTGTCCCTCGGTTTTATGAAAGCACAAATAGATACCCAGACCGCCGCAGATGACGGGCTTGAGTCCAATTCTGTTGAATGATTCTGCCAGCTCGGCCAATTGCTCAATCAGCCTTTTGTCCATCAGTCTCGCCTTTCTGTAAAATCCGTCGCTTGAGCTGTTCGGCAATCTTCGGCCCTCTCGGTGTATCTACCATCATCTCAAGATACAATTCAACATCATCGACAACCGAATCAATTACTCGCCAATTAGGATTGAACCATACACCCGGATCATCAGTCTCTGTAATGATTACATTACCGAATTCCGCATCGGGAGTGACTGAAACTAACTTGATATCAGCCTTCCTTCTGAATTGTTCTATATCTTTTACAAATAACGTCTTCTGATCAGTTATTGCCAAACCTTTAATTTGGGCTGCATAGAATCCACACGCCAAATAATCCTTGCAAAATGGAGTTATCCCATCAGAAATCTGCTCAATGCCTTCAATTACGAATCTATATGAGTTACGCCTCTTTCGCTCCGTCGAATTTTTATAGCCTTCCGCGAGTCTCTCCAAGAGTTTCTCAGGATCAGCAACAGAAATGAGAGACTTGCTTCTATTTATCAAGAGTTCTTCTTCAAGTGACTTGAGCACTTTTGAGACCGTCGATAATGTCACCTTCGCATTCCGGTTGTTTATGAAATCAATAATTTCATATAACGTTGAGAATCCTTCAGGCTTTAAAAGCAATGCCCTGCTGACAAGTGATGATGTACCCTGGAAGATCTTTTTGATAGGAGCAGTGTCGGGGAAGCGGTTGGGCTTACCGGTCCGCTCGATATATATCCGGTTAGAAACCCTGATTGACATATTGCCGGACAGGTCGAGCCATGAGATGCCGTTGTCGGCCAGAATCTTAGCCTGTTTCATGCCTATATATGGAGCAATTAATAATGGTATCTTATCCTCCTGCTCTTTATCGGCAACGTAAGTTTTGAGCAACTGCGCAGCCATAAGAATACTCTGTGGAGAGGCTACAGTTTTAATCTCCACTACGGCCTTGAAGGAAGGACCATTTCGAATAGAGCAGTCCATTATCGCATCAATCCGAGATCCATCCTGCAAAGAAATCTGCTCTTGAAGACTGTTTATCATCAATGGAGCATACTTCCCATCCGTACTCTTAAGAGATTGTAAAATTTGCTCTTCTGTAAGTCTCATTGTCATTTTCCTAAAATCAACATATTTCCTATATAGGATATATCGTATTTTTAGGAAATAAGCAATAGAAATTTTCCCATTATCAGTCAATTTCCTAAATAGGAAATATGGCATTTTTAAGAAAACCAAGTATTTTTCGATGTAAAATTGACCTGATTATACGATTTTATTAAATTATGCTGTATCTGGATTGGTCTGGTATGAAGCTGAAATCGGGTATGAGGAACAAATTATGCGTGATATGGATGAGCTTTGTGTTGCATTGGGACGGTCGAAGTTTCGCAGCCGGTTTCAGCTTGTCGGCAAAGAAGCGGAATATCTGAGGGATAAAGGTCTGGTGATAATCCTCCAGCATGCTCGTGATTTTGTAACCAAACGGCTGGCTGATGCTAATCCAAGCAATGACGGCAAACAGACGCCAATGCGGAATCATCCGGTTTTTATTGCTCAGCATGCAACCGGAACCTGCTGCCGGGGCTGTCTGGCCAAATGGCACAGCATCCCGAAAGGCAGGCCGCTTACACAACAGCAGATAGATTATATCGTCGAGGTCATAAGACGCTGGCTGGCCGAGCAAAACATCCAACAGCAAGCTCGCAATGGGGAATAATTTTACGGTATATTGTCCGAAAAAATCATTGCATTCACATGTCTGAGGTCTATACTGGATTCCGTAGGACAGCAAAATGTTGCTCGAAAGAGTTTTGTGAAAGATTAAGACAATGGATGATAAACAGGGAAGGAGTCCTAAAGTAGTCGTAATCGGCGGCATGTACGTTGATATGGCGATACGCTGCGGCCAAATCCCAGCGCCCGGTCAGAAAGTTATCGGTTCGGCCCTTTCATACACGACTACCGGCCCGGGGCCTAATCAAGCTGTAGAAGCTGCTTTATGCGGCTGTGATGTTCATCTAATAAGTAAGGTTGGCGGCGATCCATTTGCTCAAACGGCCAGGAACATCCTGGCTGAATACAAAGTCAACACCGATTTTGTTTATACCGCCGAAGCCAAGAACACCGGTTTGATTGTAACCTTAGTGAACGCCGCCGGTGAGAATGCATCCTGTTATTATCCCGGTGCCAATGGAGCCTTACAAAGCCTGGATATCACCGAAGCCGAACAGACGATTTCCGAAGCGGACGTATGCCTGATTCATGGCCAGTTGCCGCCGGATGCAATTGTCAGTGCACTTCGTTGTGCAGAACTGTACGGCGTTAAAGTGATTCTTAATCCCGCCAGGCCGCTGGAGCATCAGGGGCAGACAGATAGTGACCTGCCTATAGAATATTTCAAAGCGGACATCCTGATTCCGAATCTCTACGAAGCAGCAGATATCACCGAGCAATCGACAGCAAACATCCGAACCGCCAAACTCATCGGTTCGGAGCTTGTAGCCCGCGGCGTTGGCTCAGCCATCATCACAATGGGCAGACGAGGCTGTATGGTCGTTGACAGACACAGCGCCGATCATATTCCTGCATTCGAGATCGAGCTTGTGGACCACACCGGCCGGGGAGATGCGTTTGCTGGAGCGTTGGCCGCCTATTGTGCCGTCGAGAATGATGTGCGAGCAGCAGCAAAATTCGCTTCGGCGGCAGGAGCACTGGCCTGCACGAAGTTCGGTTCAATCGAAGCTATGCCCACCAAGGCCGATATTATCGAAATGCTTCAGAAAGAAGATTCGGAGTCATTACCTTAAACAGATGGATTTGAATGTGCCGGCTTAAAGATAATCGAGGAGAATCCGATGAATAAAAATCTTACTGAAAAAAGCCACATTCAGTTAGTTTCCAGCTACAAAAAGATTCGTAAGATTATATACGATTTACAAAACGGAGCACTGCTAAACTATATATCAGAAAAGACTCTCGACGTATGCGGCAAGAAGCTTGGAGTGATGCAAAACAAAACCTTAGTTTTAGACGACATGGACCAGATAGGAGTGGTCATAGATTATTGTCTCTATGACTATCGGGAAGAAGGGCTTAACGCTATTGACCGGTATATTGATGATTCTCATCTCGAGCCGGATTCTGAAAAATACCGCGTGGTCAAAGCCATGCTGGAATCGTTTTACACGCTTGTTCAGGTCGAAAACGTTCTGCCGGGAGTAGGGGTCAGAGTTAACGATGTGATGGGAACCAAACATTTCCTGCTCGCTGATCTGGGACTGAGTAAAACAGCAGAAAAGGGCTTGGTGGTTGCAACAAGGCTCCTGCCTTTTGAAGATTTTGTGACAACTTCCGGTGCAGCCCTTCCGGTTGATATGGAAACGCTTGAGGAAATCTTTGATTACGCATATAAACACTACGGTACCGAGGACGGTGAATATATAGAGGTCGATCTTCCACAAAGGGCTGACTTGACCGCTGCTATCATTCGTACATGTCTGAAGGCTAATGCCTCAGACTACATTGAATATGAAGATGTGGAATACCAACCAATTACACCTATACACAGAGAGACACATATCGGCAGAAATGAACATTGCCCCTGCGGCAGCGGAAAGAAATACAAACGTTGCTGTGGACGTTAAAAACCTTGTTCTAACACCAACTCTTAGTTGTCTTTCGGCTTTATAAGCAGATATTGGGGACTTTGCTCCGCCCGTATGTTCAGGTGCTTGGTCTTGAAGTTGACGACGACTTTGCCGCCATAGATACCGACGAGCGTGACTTCGGTCGGCTCTATCGGCAAAGTAACATTATGGTTGGGGCCTAAGGTCCAGAAGGCAACCGCCTCACGATTGCCGTTGGTCAGCTTAAAGGCAAAGTCGTTTTCGTTGCCAAGATCGAACTTCTCCTTTATGGAATAGCCGGCAAGAGTGGACGACAGCACCTTAGCAGCAAGATATGCTGCTTTGGGATTCAGATCGTGCTTAACAGTTCCAAAATGATGCTCCCGTTCGTTGGGATCCGTGCCGTCGTTCTTCCAGTCGTACCAGATGCTGACCGGAATGTTCTGATAGGCGTTAATCAAAAACATCCGTACCAGGTAATCGGCCTGCTGCTGCTCGGTAAGTTTGGTTTTATCCCAGTTGATGTTCGAATATCCCCATTCGCCTGAGATTACGGGTATCTTTTTGCCGGCAGGGGCATAACGTGCGATGAGTTCCCGGAATTTCGCATAGTCCTGAATTACCGTCTCCGGCGGCTGCGAGCGATATGGGTGGACGCTGAGTACATCGATCCAATTAAGAAGTCCCTTCTTGAAACAATCCTCAAACCAATTGAGCGGTATCTGCGAAGTAGCACCGGCAACAACCTGGCTGCCCGGATCGGCTTGCCTTATGCGTGGAGCAACGACCTCGACGAGCTTACAATAATCATCCATGCTGGGCTGTGGAGTCCAGAACTGTTT
>JAFGPJ010000374.1 GCA_016936275.1 Sedimentisphaerales bacterium | reverse complement strand
GCGGTATCGACCGTTATCGCCCTGCCGAGAATTTCCAGTAATCGACTCATACACCACCCGCGTCCAGCTTTCGTTCTTAGGTTTGCAATACTGACTGTGGATTTGGATCTGTGCCAGCCTCCAATCACAACTCAAGTATCGACAAATAAACGGGGGCGGATTAAGCCCGGATTTGGCAATTCATCGCCTGATGAGAAATTTTGCTTTTCAGTAGTGGGGATTGTGCGTTATATGCGGATTGTACGATTTTAGATGCTAATTATCGGGTTCAGATCTTGCTATATGTGCCTGTTTTTCCACCTCATTTAAATATGCCAGCGTTCGCTTAAGTTTATCGGTCAGGTGCTTCAATTTCAGCATGGTTTTTACCCGCGTCAGAAGCTCCAGCTTATTGACGGGCTTGCTTAGAAAGTCATCCGTGCCCGAATCGATGCCTCGTTCGATGTCGCCGAACTCATTTAGTGCCGTAACCATAATAACGGGAATTTCACTGGTTTTCGGGTCGTTTTTGATTCTCCGGCAGACTTCAAAACCACTCATTTTAGGCATCATCACGTCCAGCAGAATTAAGTCGGGAGGGTCTTTTGAGACAATTTTCAAAGCCTCCGGCCCGTCAGCCGCGGGTATTGTCCGGCAGTCTATGTCCTCAAGGTAAGCCTGCAGTAATTCACGATTCTGCTGATTGTCATCGACCACCAACACAATGGGTGTCATCTTCTCCTTTTTTTCAGTTTTGGCCTTGCTCATTCTAATTCTCCAGCGCCCTTATAACGGCCATACAGAAGGCGGGCAAATCGTCCGGCTTGCGGGCCGTAATCAAGTTGCCATCCACCACGCATTCGGCATCCACGTACTTGGCGCCGGCGTTGATAATGTCGTCTTTTATCGCCATAAAACAAGTCGCTTTTTTGCCCTTATAAATTTTCGTGCTGCACAACAGCCATCCGCCGTGGCAAATGGCCGCTATTACCCTGCCGGCGTCAACCATATCGTTCGCGTACTTTATTACATCGGCACTTCTTCGCATAAAATCCGGAGCGAATCCGCCCGGCACAAGCATACAATCATAATCGCCGGCATTCGCCTGTGCCGCTGCGATCTCTGATACGCATGGATAGCCTTCTTTTGAATGATATTCTTTTTTCGCCTCGGCCGCAACCAAATTGACCTGAAGACCCGCCTCTAAGAACCGGTAATAAGGATACCAGACTTCGAGTACCTGATACATTTCATCGACCAAAATAGCCACCTTTTTTGCCGCCATATTCTCGTTACTCCTTATTTTCCGTTTCAGTGCCCTGCCGGATCCAGGCAAGATTGAAGACATAATACTGCTTGCTGCTTATTAAATGGATAAGACCGTCCGGAGTTTGCGTTGCGGCCAGGTACCCTTTCGGTTCGGCATGGGTCGGGTCCATTATGAACCTGCCGGTATTGCCGCCGCCGTCGATTTCTCTTGCCGGCCCGCCGTCGGTAAGCAGCCTTATTACGGGCCATGTTTTGCCGTCATCGAACGACAGCGCTGCGAACATACCAAAGAGCCGGTGTTCCTTGCCGGCGGAATCTTTAAGCTTCATGCCGGTATTGCGGTTAGTGAAACTCACAAACAAAATCGGGCCTTCCAGCAGACGCCTGAGGATTAGTCTTTGTCCGCCGCCGATAGGTTGAAATTCGCTGGGCGAATATGTCCAGTTTACACCCATATCTTTCGATATGCTCATCGGCATCTTTCCGTTAATGGTGTTGCCGCGTCCTAAAGCCATCAGGCTGCCGTCTTTGAGCTGCGTAACGCCGGCGTGAATACCGGCAATCCATGCCCCGGTCGTCCCGTCAGCAAATTTCGGCGCTTCTCTGCCTTCGCCCGGGTCAGTCCAGGTCTGGCCATTGTCACGGCTGATGTGCACGGCCGTGCCGCCGTTGCCGCCTGTCACAGCATCGCAGGGCAGAACCAGGTAACCCTCGCGAGTTTGAAAAACCGACTCGACCGGCATGTGTCGCAGGCCATGCTCGGGATTTATCAGCCGGGCCTTAGACCACGTGGCGCCGTTATCGGTTGAAATTCGCATGACCGTAGCGAGGTTTCCCCACGTGGCAGCCGCCGATAGACCGTTAAAGTGATAGATTGTTTCTTTGCCGTCGAACCAGAACGCAGGAGCATGGTCGTTGCGGTCGGGAGCATCCCAGAAGACCGAGGCCGGTTCCCACCGCTCTGCACGGTATCTCAAACGGCTTGCCAGGATGGTTAATTCACGCCCCGGTTCATCCCGGCATGAATACCAGATCGCCAGCAAATCGCCGTTGGGGCAATCAACCAATGCCGGGTCGTGATTGTGCTCTGAGTACATCGGGCCGTCGGACTCCGGAGGGATTTTGACATATTCGACAGGTCCTTTGAAGTAAGGTTTGTTCGGATCGGGACCGCTCGACCAATCCGGCCTAAAGTCCTGCTTTACGTTACTTGCATATAACACCAGCTCAGGACTCGCAAGCGGCTCGGTTTTTGGCAACTCGCCGGCGACTACGCGAAAACCTATCAGCCAGCTTTTATCTTCCGGCAGCGTCCCGATTCGGTTCGCCGAGCGCAAGAATCTAATTTCTGTGCTGTGACTGCCGCCCCGCGTGACCTTAAAATCACCTTCGGCCCGCCCTACCGGATCCGTATGCTCACCTTGCTCGTACGGGCCGTACCAGTCATAGCACCATTCTTCGACGTTGCCGTGCATATCGAAAAGCCCCCACGGATTCGGCTCCGTTTGTCCGACGGTCAGAAGCAGCGGTTTAGTACTGCTGCGTTGACGTGCCGGATCAGGAAACCAGCTCATGCGAGCGTTCTTGTAAAATTCCCCGGGCAATGTATCACCTGTATTGTAAAGCGTATCCGTGCCGGCCCGGCAAGCATATTCCCACTCGGCTTCGGTCGGCAGCCAGTAGGGCTTGTCTTCCTTTTCTGAGAGCCATTCGCAGAATTCCACCGCCTCGTTCCAGCTTACAAAAACCACCGCTTCATCGCCACGTTCGGAAAAGCCGAGCTTGCCTCGAAGCTCGCGATGTTCGGGATCGAACTGCTCGTACTGTGTGTTAGTGACCTCAGTCGCAGATATGGCGAAAGATTGTGTAATGTGTACTTTATGGACGGGTCGCTCGTCCCAGTCGCCGCCTTTTTCCTGTCCCATCAGGAACGATCCCGGCTGGATGCGAACGAATTTCATGCCGATGGAGTTGACGAACGTCCCGGAATCTTGTGCTGAATTCAATGCCGCCATACCGTATAATGGACATAATGCCGTCCCAAGATAGATAAGAACTATTGCCGGCCATCTTTTTATTATCATTGCATCACCTTTCAAATTGTCTGGTTGCTGTTATCCTCGATAAACTGACGGACTTGCGGCTTGACATATATTTGCTCGACGTCAACCACTTTCGATACTGCATTGGCACACATTGCCGCAGAAACGGCCGACGAAGCCTGAGTATCCACAAAAAAAATACGCTCGCCCTTGATAGAGCAAAGTCCCCCGCCGCTCCCGCCGAGCGGCTCGTTGCGGATTATCACGCCGTTTGCTTCGAGTAACGCCAAAAGCTCGTCTAAAATGTTCTGCTCATTCATTGTCTCTGTGTCATTTCACACACGTCAAGGTTCAAGAAAAAACGATTCAAAAGTCGATATACCTTATTAGATATCGAATTTTACAGTAGGAACAGAAAATTGGCAAGTATTACGGAAAAACGCCTGTCGCTCCACAAACGTGTGGAGGTCCAGAAACATCAAAACGAGACCCTAAAGTCCCAGCTCGCGGATTTGCAGCATCTCGCCAATATCGGCACTGTCAGCCATATGATAGCCCACGAGATGAATAACCTGCTGGCGCCTTTGAAAAGCTACGCATCATTCGCATTGGAGAATCTCGACGACAGGGCACTGACGGAAAAAGCCCTCCAAAAAACAATTCAAAATTCCGGACGTGCCTCTAAGGTTATGGAAAGTATGCTTGCCCTGGTGAGCGGCGAAAAGCAGGAAAAGAAAAACGTCCAGCTTCTTGATTTGATCGGCGATATTTTTACGTGTCTTTGCCGGGACTTTAACAAAGACGGGATTATCGTAGAAATCGACATTCCCGACGACCTGACAGTATCAGTCGTACCGGTCCAGGTGCAGCAGGTTATAATGAACCTGATTTTGAACGCCCGGGATGCCATGCTGCCAAGCGGCGGTGTTTTAACCATAAGGGCCGCTGAGAAGGCCGACATTGTTAAAATCGAAGTGGCCGACACCGGCGGCGGAATTGACCCGGCCGTTTTGACAAATATTTTTGAGACATTTTATACCACCAAAACCAATAAAAACTCGCCGGCCGAATATTCCGGGGCGGGCATCGGGCTGGCATTTTGCAAAATGATTATCGATGGACATCAAGGCAGCATTTCGGTAGAATCCGAACCAGGTCATGGTAGCACGTTTAAGATCATTTTGCCTAAAAACCACAGTCGGGTAGTTGCTGATGGCGGTTCTGGTGCCTAAAATTGTTTTAATGCTGATACTTCTTGCCTGTTCCGCATTTTTCTCGGGATCTGAAACTGCATTTATCAATCTGTCACCCCGGCAGATACGCCTGCTTGAGAAATCCGAGCACAAACTTCAAAAACTGGTCGTAAACCTTCTGGGCAAACGCAGGAAATTGCTCAATTGCTTTCTGCTCGGCAATATGACGGTCAACGTTCTTTTTTTCGCTGTCTCCAGCATCCTTATAATTCGGCTTAAAGATTATGGCGGTCTTGCTGCTGCTTTTGCCGCCCTGCTGAGCTTTGCCGGGGTGCTGCTCCTCGGTGAAATCCTGCCGAAATCCCTGGCTTATGCCAATTCAAGAAATTTCTGCCTTGCAGCCGCCCTGCCGGCTTATCTCTGCCTTCAAATATTCGGCCCGGTCGAGCTGGTGTTTAGAGTTGTAATTTTAGAGCCGGCTTTAAGGCTGCTCCTGGGACCGGCCAGGCACCCGAAAGAAATAACCATCGGTGAATTCAAGTCCCTGATTGAAACTACGCGGAGACAGGGATTGATTACCGCCGATGAAAACAGGCTTTTTACCGAGGTAATCGAACTTGGCTTTTTAAAAGTCCGGCACGTTATGAGGCCGCGAGTGGATATGATTACCTGTGACGTAACCGAACGGAGCGCGGCAGTTCGGGAAAAGATGAAAAAAAATCATCTGACAAGGCTTCCTGTTTACGCCGGCTCGATCGACAACATCATCGGCCTTGTCCACCTGCGGCAGATTTTGCTCCGGGGTGAAGTTCAACTGGATAAAATTGTCCAGGAAGTCAATTTTGTGCCGGAGCAAAAGACGGTCGAATCTCTGCTGGAATTCTTCCGCAGGAGTAAAGCCGACATAGCAATCGTTGTCGATGAGTATGGCGGCATCGCAGGCTCAGTGCGTCTCGAAGATATCGCTGAAGAACTACTCGGGCAGATCGAACCGACAAGTCAAGTCGAACCGATCGAACAGACAGGGCCTTTCAAATATCGACTATCGGGTAACATTGCTATTCATGACTGGGCCGATGTCCTGGGCATTGATTTGGCTCACACCCGCATGGTAACAATCGGCGGGCTGGTCACCGCCCTTCTCGGCAAGATACCCAAACCGGGTGATTCGGCGCACTTGAAAAATCTGAAGTTCACCGTGGAAAAAGTTCGGCAACACCGAATTGAAACACTCGTGTTAGACCTTGAACCCTTGGAAAAAAATGTTCGGTAGCATACTTATAGTACTGGCTGTTGTTTGTTGCATTATACTGGGCGGTTTGTTCTCCGGCTCAGAGACCGGTCTATACCAGCTCAGCCGGCTTCGCCTGCGACTGGGCATCGAGAAAAAGCAACTACCTTTTGTGATCCTCGGCAGGTGTCTGCGCGACAGCTCCGGCCTGCTGCTGGCGCTGCTTATAGGCAACAATCTCGTCAACTATCTGGCCACAAGCCTCGTCACCAGCTCGTTTCTGAGCCGGTTCGGCGTCGAGTACGAACATAGAGCTGAATTGTCCGCTACGTTATTGATGGTTCCAATATTGTTTGTCTTCTCTGAGCTTATTCCCAAAAACATATTTCTTTATCGTGCGGATGTGCTGACGCCCTACTTCTCGCCCGTCCTCTATGGTTTTTACAAACCTTTGAACTGGAGCGGCATCTTACCCGCTCTCAAGTTCATATCAAGCTCATTTGCCCGGCTGGTGGGGCTCGCCACTTCTTCGAGGACGTTCATCGCATCTGCGCAAAGACACAAAGTCCAGGCTATTTTACAGGATACGCACGAAGAAGGGATTCTCAGCCCCGTGCAGAGCGACATCATTAATCGGCTGGTCGGCATTTCGCACGTTCGTATCGGCTCGGTGATGATCCCGATCCATAACGTCGAGACGGTCGATGTCAATTGTGATGATTCGGAACTATTGAATAGGCTGAATAAATGCGTCTTTACCCGGCTGCCGGTCACCGATGACCGAGCCGGAAACATCATCGGCTTTATCAGTATCTATGAAGCATTAAGCTCGTCGGAAAAGTTCGCCGACCTGCGCGGTTTCGTCAAACCGATCCGAAAGCTCGACGCAGATACCTCCGTTATAGATGCAATGAATGTTATGCAGAAGGAAAATCAAAAGATTATACTCGTTGTAAGGGCCGGCCGCTTCGGAGGAGAAAAGCCGGTCGGCATCATAACAATGAAAGACCTGGTCGAGGAGTTGCTCGGCGAGCTTTCGGAATGGTAATATGGCTCGAAAGAATAAACCTAAACTGAATAAGAAAATGTCGCCGACGTTCATTAATATTATAGTTGTTATAGTATTGATTATTTTATCTCTCGCCGTCATTGCAAATACGGTCAGCAAGCCTGTAGCACGCGATGAACAGATGTACATGACCGGAGCCGTTCTATTGGCTCAGGGCAAAATGATTTACAGGGATTTTTCATACGCCGCCCAGATGCCCTACCACCCTCTGCTCTGCGCAACCTTGTTTAAGTTGTTTAACACAACTCACTATCTGCTCGTAGGCAGAATCGTATCTTGCGTGTGCGATGTTCTTGTGATGCTGGGCATAGTCGGTATATACCGGCACATCTTTAAATCATTTACAATTTCCGGCATGGTTTTAGAATTATGTGCAGTCGTGCTGTACGTGTTTAACCCGCTTGTTGACTACGCCAACGGCTTCGCGTGGAATCATGACGTCGTGATTTTCTGCGTTGTTTTGTCATTCTGGCTGTTTATATCCACCGACTTTCAGCAAAAATCTAAATATTGGCGGATCGCCGCCATTGGCGCCCTGCTCACATTCGCGACATGCATGCGTATTACTACGGTTCTTGCCGAGCTGTTGTTTTTCGTTCTGTTGTTGTGTGTTCCCGCTGGTTCGATAAAAGAGAGATTGAAAAACGCCCTGCCGTTTCTTCTGGCTGGAGCGGTCGTTTTGATTTGGCCTGTATGGGTGATAACTCAGGCGCCGCGGGCATTCTTTCTAAACATAGTCAAAATACCGATGTTATACGGCCAATGGCTGCGTGAAATCGGGATGGTTCACGATAAATTTACTTTGACGTTTGCCTGCCTGACAACACCGGGCTATTTCGTCCTCATTCTTCTGGCAGTTTACCTCTGCCTGAGCGCGTTTTTCCTTCGCCGCAAATTAAAGATCACCAGCGGCATAAATCTGCTGCTTGCCGCCCTGCTGCCGGCGATATTTTTCATAATCGCCCTGATTCCACCGACAATGTGGAGACAATATCTTGCTGTTCCGGTTCCCTTTTTGGTCATCAGCCTTGCATTTCCCTTACTATACTTACGAAAGCTTGCAGTCAAAAGCGGTATTAGCGGTCATTTTAAGATAGCGACAGTTTTAATGATTTTCTGCTCACTTGCTGCCTTATTTTCATACCCGCTTGTGCTGTATAGAACTCCTATTGCTCTCGTGCCGGAAAGCTGGGCGCCGATTGAAATGCACAAGGTCTCAGAAGATATTGCCGGAAAATTAAACATTCAAAACTCAAAACTCATCCTTACCTTAGCTCCCCTGCTCGCCCTCGAGGGCGGCTGCGATATATATACTGAATTGTCCGCCGGTGGGATTATCTATCGAATTGCCGATTCCCTGTCGGCTGAGGAGCGTCAAGTAACGCATACGGCCGGTCCGGAAACGCTTGCCGAGACACTCGAAAAAAATCCGCCCTTAGCGGTCATCCTCGGCGTGGAAATGGGACGCCTCGAAGAACCGATCTATAAGTCAGTTGTCACGCTGGACTGGAAAATAAAAGATTACGAAAATGGCCCGATAGTTTACTTCAGGCCCTGATTTGGAAACAGATTATGTGCAAAAGCAAGATTGTAACGCAAATTGGATCTTTACCTTATGACGATGTTGATAAGGCTGTTGAGTACAGCCTGCGGCATGACATACCATTTCTGCCGGAGCTTCCTTTGCTGGGAGATGCCATGATGGATTATATCAAGAATCCCGGCAGCATGAGCTGTCTTGAGACGTTTAAGAGAAAGGCGGCCGGCCTTGATACTGTTAAAATACAATGTGTCGGCCCGGCCACTCTTATTCTCGGCGGATACGACCAGGATGAGGCCTTTTCCCGAGCTTATGAGCACATTAACGCCCTTATAGATGGTTTGGATGCGGGTAATATCATCCTTTTTTTAGACGAGCCTGCTCTGGGACACGCTGGATTCGATTACCGGCAACTATGGTCGCCGCTTTTCGAGTGCTTTGATGTTACATCAGGAGTGCATACCTGCGGCAATATGAACTGGGACGAGATGTTCGCTTCCGATATCGACATCATAAGTTTCGACGCATCCAAATATGATCTCACCAAATATCCCGGATACAGGAACGGCAAGAGAATCGCCTGGGGAATCGAAACAATAGAGAACGTTAAGGATTTTCAGGAGGGAGACTTGTTGACGTTGCCCTGTGGCATGGGGCCAAAGTTCTACAGCACTGATGATTGCGAGAAAAGTCTTGGCAACTTGCAGAAAATTTCCGATGACCTTATATCTTAAAATAAAAGCCAAGCAGATTTCCAATGATAGCTAACGCGTTCTTAGCCGAGATTACTGCTCTTCTGTGGCATTTATGTCGATAATCGCTTCTGCGATGCTGTTGAT
>JAFGPJ010000373.1 GCA_016936275.1 Sedimentisphaerales bacterium | reverse complement strand
GTACTTGGCAATATCAACAACGTAGAAGATATTAACCGGGGCATTGGCGGCGGCGCGCCTGCCGGACCTTCGGCGAAAATCACCTGCGACAACGGGCGTTAGTCGGTGACCAGTCGCATCGTAGAGATAGACTCCATCAGCCAGAGCGACGTAAAGGTCGATTTCCTGCGAGTTGCTGGCCGAAGCAGCGGTCCTTCCCATCCCGCCAGCAGACGGCCCATTCTGACGGCGGTTAATCCCGAACACTGCCCAGAGAAGATTGGAAAGCATCTGCTCGGACAATTTTTCTGTACCGATATTGCGGGTAGTCTTTCTTCCCCACAGCGCGGCCAGCACGGATTTGCCGCCGTCTTTCTGCGGTTCCACGAGATTAATAGTCTTCAATTCCTGTCCAATAGCCGGCTTTGACCCGGCCAGCAACGTAACAGCCGGCACGGCCTTCAAAAATGTTCTGCGGTTCATCTGTTTTCCTTCCCTGTATTCAAATCTTCAATAAATCTGCTCTAATCAATCATTGTATAGAGATAGAGTCACCCGACAAACATTTTTTATTAATACATGTGTGGAATTAATCTGCCGGTTCGGCTAATGTATTGACGATATTCATCGCCGAAGTGTTCGAGCATCATGTGCTCTTCCTTCGGAATTCGAGCTATGTACAAAGGGACTGAAAGCACCAGAAACGCCCAGCCAGCAAGCCAGTTCGAGAGCAAAAGCCCCTGCGCGATCGCCCACAAAAGGTGGGCTGTGTACATCGGATGCCTTATGAAGCGATAGACACCGTTAGTTACAAGCGAGTGCTGTCCTGTGATGCAAAGCGTTGCCGACCAATTGCGTCCGAGGTCGGCATGTGACCTCCACAGCATTAAAACCGCTCCGGCAAAAACCACTGTCCCTATCCAGCCAACCCATCCCGGCAGGGCATAATTCGCAAAGTCAAACCACGATGTAAATAAGTACAAAAAGGGCAAGTCCATTCCGATACCCGCAGCGGAGACTAATATAATATCAAGCACATTGCTGTACTTCTTTTTAGCCTTGATCCCTCTTCGGCCCGCCGTATATATTACGCGTATTACAGAGCCTACAACAAAACCCACAAGGAAAATAACTTCGAATATGTTATGCTCTTTAAGCATGTTCACATTTTCTGTTAAATGAACGGCCCACATTAACCGAAAAAGAAAGCCATCAATGCGCCGGTAATAGCAACGCCTATCGCAGGCAATATCATTTTGATGATAATTTTTAGCAGCGAGGTTTGAAAATAACTCGCCGATAACGACAGACACAGATGGATCGGCGTCAACCACAAGCCAAAAAGCAGGCCGGAAAAGGCAAGTGTTTCGAGTCCCATTTTGGTGTCAGGCCCGGTGCCCATAAAGGCGATCAAAAACGGGTATGTAATAGCGACAGTTGGTGTGGTAACTCCCGTCGAAAAACTTACCAGCATCGGCAGCAAAAACAGCAGTAAATGCGGCGGGACATGAACGCTTATAAGAAAATCGACTACACTGCCGATCGCTCCGCTGGTCTCGATGTTTAGCTTGAAAAAAAGCGCTCCGAAAATCAGCAGAACCATGTCAGGCTCGCGGGCGGCCCTGAATACAGACAACCATCGCTTGAGAGGAACCCTGTGCATCGTTAGGAATCCGATGATGGCTAAAAAGATACCCACCGCCGGCGGCAGATTAAAAGCAATATACAGACCAGCAGTAAACACTATGGGCCAGAAAGCATGAAGGAAATCCTTCAAGTGATAACCAACGTGACGCCTGGCCGGTTCGTGCTCTGGCAGCTTCGGCGGGATGCCGAACATCAGCAGCACAATAATGCCGACAAGAGTACCGGCGCCGGTCAGCATGATGTGATAGGAAAAAAGTGTCAGGGCGGAGATGCTAAGCAGGTTTTGAATAAGCGGCACCGCCGGAAAGAGTGGCCAGATTGGTTCCCATTGATGCCGGAACAGAAAGTTTATCGCCGCCAGGCGGCTGCGCTCGACGCCGATTTTGTCGCCGGCCTCCCGCACCATCGGCGCCGATAGCATAATTCCGCCAGGCGTCGGCAGCATTCCCATCATCAGCGGAATCAATGCCAGGGCAAACCGGCGACTTTTAAAAAGACCCTGTATAGCCGGGACCAGCCGCTGCGCCAGACCGATTTCTCCCATCGCCGCACCGATGACATTCACCAGCAGCAGCAGAGCAGTAAGTGATACAAAAAGGTAGCCTGTCGTTCTTGTCAGCGGCTGGCTGCGCCATTCTTCGACCAACGTCCTGCTGAGGTCCGCCGGCCAAACTCCAAGCAACACCCCCACCAGGCAGGCCGAAACCAGCATCGAAACGCCAATCTTGACCTTAAACCGCAGCAGCGTCACCAAGGCGGCCAATGCTATTATTATGGATATAAGCGCATACACGCCCAATATATTAACAGCACAAACCAGAAAAGGGAGATTTTTATAAAAGAATTGCCGCTAAAATCCTGATGCCGCATAAATACAATACGTCACAGCGTTTCTCTGAACTGCTCTCTGGATGCCCCACATACAGGGCATTTATCGGGGGCGGAACCCTCGACGGTGTTACCGCATACAGAGCAGACAAATATTTTAGCCTCAGGCAGATCTGAACCTGATTTGACCGCTTTCAGCGCTTTGGAATAAAGGCCGTGATGTATCTCCTCGACAGCAAGAGCGTACTTGAAAGAAAAAACGGCAGGTTTATTTCCCTCCGCCTCAGCCTCCGAAAGGAACTTCGGATACATTTCTTCGAACTCGAATCCTTCGCCCTCGATGGCTGCTTGAAGATTATCTCCGGTGCCTTTAATTCCTCCCATCACACGAAAGTGCGCATGAGCATGGACGGTTTCTGCCGCAGCCGCGGCCCTGAAAAGCTTTGCAACCTGAGGAAATCCGTCCTGCTCAGCTTTCTTAGCAAAGGCCAAATACTTGCGGTTTGCCCGGCTTTCACCGGCAAAAGCTTCTTGTAAATTATCACTCGAACTCACAGCAAAAACTCCTTTCCTTTAAACAAACGACTTTCAGGCTCAATAACGACCTGAGCCTGTCGAACTTGATACTGATATTTATGATCACCACCCGCTCAACTGCCAGGCTGAGCCTGATTGCAGATACAATATCAATTTTGCCCGTATAATTCAATCTTTCAAATGCAAAGAACCAATGGCTGCAATTCAAGTGAAAAGCAGGCTCGGCGGGAGAAATTAATGGAAATCGCAGCTCGCATCTCGTTTCCTTCCGGGCTTATCAATTGCTGTTCTGCGTTCTGGATTTGTATTGGTCTCTGGCTTTTTCGAAATCTATAAGAGTCAGATCCAGCTTGCTCAGGACTTTCGTGGCAAGCAGCGTAGCAAGGATTTCGCCGCTGGGATCGCTGGCCGAGACGAAATGAGAAAGAAAGATAAGGGCGCCAGAAAAGCTGAGGTCGCCATTCATTATCGGTGAGTGGTGTCTTAGGACGGCCTCCTGTATGACCGGCGAGAAATTCCACCTTCGGCAGATCCTCGCACCAACGTCACAGTGGTCCATCCCCAATTCCGCTTTTTCCTCATGGACAACCGAGACCATTCTGTCCCACAACGTTCCTAATACGCGTCCGCTGGTCTTGTTGTCGGCCACCATTATTGCCAGCCGGCCTACATCATGGACGAGCCCGGCCAGGGCATGCATCTGCCGCCGCTCTCGAGGCAGAGAGCAAATCCCGCTCAGGATATCGGATGCGATGTAAATATCCTCGCCATGGTCAATATAATCATTCAGATATTTCAAAGCGGTAAATTCCTGCCGGATCGCATCTCTGGCGTAAGATATTCCGATTAACTGAACTAAAGGCTGAACGCCGATTTGCCGTACTGCATCCTCAACAGTGCCGAAATCACCGGTCGCTCCGAAATAGGAACGTGTCAAAACCAAAAGTTCGCTGCGCAGTTTGGAATCGCTTTCGATGAGCAGGAGCAATTCTATTCCGTCCTCGCTTGGTTTAACTGCTGCGGTAAGAAGCTGATTTATATCGGTTGGAAAAAGCGGTAGATTATCAACAAGCTGAGTTATTTTACGGGATACTTTCTCCCTCTTGTCAGCATTTGGGTCAGATGACTTTTGACTTTCATTGCCCAACATGACCTCATCTCCACATTACAATACTATTATGCATATTTTTTGCAGAGACATTCACGTTTTCTTGTGCAGCATATCGTATTCGGTCTGGAAGCGAATTTTGTGCCGGACTTCTTCTTCAGCCAGCGCCATAAGGACTTCCCGCGATTCCTCGTCCTGAACGCCCGGCATAAGATTCACGAACATCCTGAAGGCCGCCGCCTCCTTCTCGATACCCAGCAAAAGCATATCATTGTAATCCAAATCCAGCGGCAAATCGCTGTCAGATATTATATAATCGCTTTCAGGACGTCCCGGTGGTATTTGCTCTTCCGGCAGAGTTTTGCCGGTTTTTAATATCTCCAATTCAAGCTTGGCTTTATGTTCTAATTCTTCAGCAGCTAAATCTTCAAATACCTGCCGCATTTTTGGATCTTCCACCCGGCCGGCCAACGCCAGAAAAAAATAATATGCCTCTATTTCTTTGGAGATTGCATATTCCAGTATATCCTGATCGGAATTAACTTTGCCCATCGCCAGTCTGTCCTTAAAACCAGATTTTCATCGATAACAACTTATCTATAAAAACCAACCAACACTGCTGCTCGTCCCGCCTGCTTCTCTTGTCTATGTATTATAATATCTTCTGCAAAAATCACAAATATACCTTTATTTCCAATTTACCACCGGTGCAGCATCAATCCCAGAATCAATAGCAAAAGTCAGATAACTAGTTATTCTGGTAAACCAAAATAGCTACGAATCTATCATCCGGCTTAAGCCTTCCACGGGCGAACCCGCTTGACATCCTTGAGTATCTGGTTTGCAACAAGCACATCTTCAGCAATCTCGAAATCAAACATCCCGGCCAGCACAAAATCAGCACCGTTTTCAAAAGCATAACGGAAGGCATCATTGGGTGGTATAGCGCCGGCGGCCATGACCTTAAACGCAAACCAGGGCTTTTCAACGCCTTTCATTAAATCGATTACTTCCTGCGGATTATTGCACCAATAGCCCGGGACTTCGGCAATTACATCCACCAGCTCATCAGGTTTCGGCGCTGTCGGATAATTGTGGTGGTGAAATGTCTTGATATAGAAATCGGTGTCGATTTTATTTCGCTCGCACTCTTCAACAACTCTCAGATCGTGTGCTCCGACTCCGCAGGGCACACCTTGCTCTTTTGCAATTTCCACAGCTTTGGCAATCATATCGACCTTGCCTTCGGAAACAAGGCGGTCGGCAACAACCCCCCACAAATAAATCGCATCGACGCCCTCGTCTACAAGCTCCTTTACCTGTTTCCGATAATCCTCTTGCTGCGTATCGACCTGTGCGGTCGGGCATATTACCCACTGCATCCTGCCGCCGAGCTTGTATCGGTATTTTTTAAGCATGCCGACCACGCCGGGAGCGGTATGAATAACAAGTGTATTGACGCCGTGCGCTTCGGCCAGAGTCATCGTCTCGAAGATTTTTTCCTCGGTATTATAGTGCGCCGTTAAATTATAAACATACCTCAAATCCCGGCTGTGTGTAAAATGGGTAAGTAAATTGCCGCCCAGCAAGATCCGGCTGATTTTAAGATCTTTGATCCTGCCCATCGGTAATGCGGCTTTCGATCCCGGCGTGTTCTGCTGCAATCCGGTTTGTTTCACCGAACCTGCAGCCAGGGCCTGATTTTGTGTTGTTCGCATAGCCAATGCACCCACGGCAGGTGTCAGCAACGATTTTTTTATAAAATTTCGACGATCTATACTTTGAGACATTAGTATGTTCCTCCCTTCATATCAACTCGGGTTAAGACCATAAACTGCAAAATATCAGAATTCATTCTACCTTTTTCAGGAGATTATCACAAAACTTTTCCTGTTAATTATCAAAACGCCAAATTTATCTGGATTAACATGCCGATAAATAGTAAAAGGATACAAAAAGAGAGACAATGGAGTAAATATGGCATCCGACAAATTAAAAATCTATTCAAGACCGAAATTCAATAATCCCCGCTTATTAATGGGATTTTCAGGCTGGATGGACGGCGGTGATGTTTCGACAGGAACAGTTCAGTGCCTTATAGACAAGCTGGACGCCCAAAGATTCGCAGAAATCAAACCGGCAGGATTTTATATCTACAGCTTCCCCGGCTCAATGGAAGTCACTGCTTTATTTCGACCTCACACGCAGATAAAGGACGGGGTCATTAAGTCTTATGAAATTCCTACGAACACGTTCTTCTACAGCGAACAGCACAATCTCATTTTGTTCTCAGGCAAAGAACCCAATCTGAACTGGGAAGAGTTTTCGGAATGCATCTTCTCGATATGTGCTGAATTCAGCGTTGAGATAATATATTTCATCGGCAGCGTGGCCGGCCTTGTGCCCCACACGCGCGAGCCGAGACTTTTCTGCTCCGTCTCACAATCCGAACTAAAGGAGACATTCCAGCATTACGGCGTAAAATTCACCAATTATGAAGGCCCCGCCAGTATCGTCACTTACCTGACCGCCAACTGCGGTAATCAAAATATCAAAATGGTAAGCCTCGTAGCCGCGATTCCAGCTTACGTTCAGGGCAGCAATCCCAAGTGTATAGAAGCAGTAACACGTAGAATAGCAGGAATGCTGGAAATGGAAATAGATTCTGCCGACCTAATGGCTATGAGCGATGAGTTTGAGAAGAAATTGAATGAAGTTGTACAGGAGCAACCGGAACTGGAAAGCAACATTCACAAACTCGAAGAAGATTACGACAATGAGATTTTTAACAACGAGATGGGCGCATTAAAGACATGGCTGGAGCAGCAGGGTATTAGAGTTGATTAGAAGCCAATCTGCGTGAAAAGGCTTAAAACAGACGGGGCTTATACCTGACCGGTATAAGCCCCGTAATTACATAACTTTCATAGCGATCAAAACCACCTATGGCAACGTAGTCTGATCCAAAGCAAGGTCGTCGGTAATTAGAATAGCATCGACAAGCAAACCATCTTCACGTTTGGCAATCTCCAGCGTATTGACTCCGGCTGGCAATGTCCAGTTTACAACCGCGTCGTCGTGGTCATTGCTGTGGACTTCGTCCCAGAGCCATTCATTCGAATGCTCCATGTCGTTAAACCTTACCCAGCCGGTACCAGGCTGGTCAGGATCTTCATTGGTCTGACTTGTAGCAGTTATGATTCGGACCCAACACGAGTCATCTTCGCCATCAATAGCTATCACTCTTAGAAGAATCTTGTAAACTCCTTCAGAAGCGGTAAAATTGTACGCAGCGATCCACAAAGCTCCAGGTGCAGTATCACCGTCGTCACCGTCACCATTACGAGAGCCAATGTGCGTTGCTCCGGATGAGGTCGGCCCGTGATAAGTCCGCCAGCTCTCTCCAAGAATATCAGCATCCTCCGCTTCGAATATCGTATTTACCTCTTTTGCCACGGGAGCGGGTGGCTCCGGCTGCAGTCTGATATCATCAATATACAAAGTGCCCGAACCGCCGGCCTGTGGATTATCCCTGCTGCCGACACCGATAGAGATATTGTCCACATTCGTGATATCCACACCCTGATCTGTAAATAGCTGTGTTGGAACAGCCCACTGGGTCCAGGCGTCTATCTGCGTTGCGGCCGGATCGTCATGGTAAACAATCGCCGGTGCGCCGGTGCTGTTACCGACAGCCACATACATCGACTCGGCGCTGTTGCTGGAAATGCCGATATCCTGTGATTGCCACTGTCCCGTAACCGTGCCGGTCGTCTGGACACCGGATAATCTGGCTTCGCACGTCAGGGCCGCATCATGGCTGGTCAGCGCCAGACCGACATAAACATTCGATCCCATGGAAATGTTCGGTCTCAAGACCATCGACTGCCAGCTCGTACCATTGCTGGAATAGTAACCCCTGAAATTGCCGGAGATGTCACGCTCGATTTTCACCCAGTACGGCGCGGTAATAGCCATTTGCTCGGGCGTCGCTACAAGAGTCGGACTCGAATCGCTGGTGGCGCTGCCGTCAGTGTCGATCCTGGTCTGGAACCTGCACCCATTTGTTGCCGTGCCGTCGGCATTGGTGGGCGTAATATACACAGCAGCGAATTTCGAGCCGGCATCGAG
>JAFGPJ010000372.1 GCA_016936275.1 Sedimentisphaerales bacterium | reverse complement strand
TCTTTGTTCGTAGTTTTCTGCTACGGCAACAGATGCATTTATCCCCATTTCTGTGTCGATACCGACCCGTTCGGTAATTTTTTCCATAATTCTGACACCCTCGGCATATCCTTTGATTTTGATGAAACCGAGCAATGTCTTTTTTCTGCCGGCCAAATAAGCCGTAGCTATGGTAAATTCCCTGTCCAACGCAGCATCAGAAAGCATGCTCTTTGGAAATTCCGTCAGCAGCTTGTTATAATTCCTGAAGGCTTTTGTAAACCGGCCTTTGCAATAATATATTTCAGCCTTGACGAAAATATCAAAATCAGGGCCGGCAGTCTCCGGAAAGTCTATCTTAACTGTATCATAGGCCTCTTGTGCAGCCGAAGCTGGGCCGGTTTCGACGAACTTTTTCGCTTTGGCTACCGCAGCCAGGAATTTATTTTCGTTATCGGCAGATGTGCCCGCTGAGGCCGTCGATAGAGCTGTCAGCAGTACTACTACAGCACATATTACGAATCTTATTCTGCAATCCAGCATAACTTAAATCCGTTACAGGTCCATCATTCCATTAACCTAATAAGAACCAACTGACATTATACTCATTCCTGAAATCATTGCAAACATGCACTTGAAAATATAATCACCTGTCGATTTTTCTGCTGATACGACAAAAAAACTTGTTTTTTTATTGTTTCAGAGCTATAAAGCTCCAAACGAATCAATCATATTTTCTGTTAGCTAAAGGAGATAAATAATGGCTAAAGATTTGTTAACAATTCTATTGATCGTCACAACGGCCCTTGGCCTGGTATATGTATCAGGCTGCCAGACGGATATTGGCAAAGCGCCGGTTCGCCGGATCGCCGTTGAGGATTACGCGGACAAGATGAAAGCCGGCTGGATCGGACAGATGGCCGGCGTCGGCTGGGGCGGGCCGACGGAATTCCGCTACAGAGGCGAGATTATCCCGGAAGACAAGATGCCGCCCTGGAAGCCGGAACTGATAAACCAATTCAACCAGGATGACATTTACGTCGAGATGACATTCCTGCGAACGCTGGAACTTTACGGAATGGATGTCTCGATTCGCCAGGCCGGGATCGACTTTGCCAACAGCGGCTACCAGCTCTGGCATGCCAACAATGCCGGCAGAACACTCTTACGCAGCGGTATTGCCCCTCCCGATTCGGGTCATCCGGAATTCAACAAACACGCCGACGATATCGATTACCAGATCGAGGCGGATTACGCCGGGTTGATTGCACCGGGTATGCCTAACGTAGCGATTGAGCTCGGCGAGACTTTCGGAAGGCTGATGAACTACGGCGATGGGCTATACGGCGGCCAGTTCGTAGGCGGCATGTACGCTGAAGCATTCTTCGAGAACGATATGGAAAAAATAGTTCGCGCCGGCCTTAAATGTATCCCCAAAAAAAGCCAGTACGCCGAGTGCATTCGTGATGTGCTCGCCTGGTATAAACAAAATCCCGACGACTGGCAGAAGACCTGGCAGCTTATCGAGGACAAATATCAGGACAATCCCGATTACCGCAGATTCTCCTGCGATAAGGGCGCCTTTAACATCGACGCCAAGATTAATGGAGCTTATATTGTGATGGGTCTGCTGTACGGCGAAGGCGACCCGGACAAGACGATTATTATTGCGACGCGCTGCGGCCAGGATTCCGACTGCAATCCTTCGAACGCCGGCGGAATATTGTTCACTACCATCGGTTTTCAGAATCTGCCGGACAGATTCACCTCGGCGCTTAATCCCGAAGGCAAGTTCAGTCATACGCCGTATAACTTCCCCATGCTCGTCAGCGTGTGCGAAAAACTCGTCCGCCAATCGGTACTACGCGCCGGCAGCAAAATCGAAAAAGACAGCAATGGCAAAGAAATATTCGTCATTCCGGTAAAAAAACCCAAACCAGGCAAACTCGAACAGTGTTGGGAACCGGGGCCTATCGCCAACAGCAGGTTCACCGAAGCCGAAATGGCGAAAATCACCGCTATCGCGGGCAAAGATATTTCCGAGGCCGTCTCGAAATTCGCGCCCGGCTGGAAGGTAAAGAATTGCGGATTCGATATGGATCCGGGACTGAAAGATCAATTGATGGGCAAGAGCAACGTGCTGCTCACTCATCCGCTCAATGAAAAGACCGGTTGTGAGCTTTCACGTAAGGTTATGCTCCCTGCGGATAAGAAAACTACTCTTCATCTGACTGTGGGACACCATCCCGAAGGTGACTGGGATTTGATTGTCGCCGTGGACGGCAAAGAAATCTTTCGCAAGGCCGTGAGCAAACAAACCACCGGCCGCGACGTCTGGATGCAGGCTGAGGTTGATTTGTCCGACTTTGCCGGAAAAGAGGTGGAGCTCAAACTGATAAACCAGCCAACCGGCTGGAAGTTCGAGGCAGCTTACTGGGCAGAAATTTCACTTGTAAGCCAGTAGAAATAGTTAGTGCTTGATCATTCTTTAAGCGGCGGTTGGCTTAATGCAACCGCCGTTTTTTATTTTATGCTTTACACTCGGTTTTGTTGATGGATTGTTCCGATGCCGGTATCATTATTGTCCAAGGCAAGACAAATGAAACAGACAAAGCTACTTAGTTTGTTTTTTATATTCATGCTCCTTAGTACTGGGTGCAGAAAAAAGCCGGTCGGGATAGTAACACCACTGCATCGTGCCGCCGAGAAAGGTGATATCGAAAAGATCCAATCGCTTATCGCAAACGGTGCTGATATCGATTCCAGAGATCCTTACGGGCAGACGCCGCTGGAGCGGGCGACATTCGGGGGCCATATAAGAATCGTCGAACTGCTTATCGCCAATGGTGCCGAGGTCAACACTAAAAACCAATCCGGCAGGACACCTCTTCATGTCGCCGCCCTGCGGGACCATAAGGATATTGCCGAGGTCCTTATTGCCAGCGGAGCCGAGGTCGAAGCAAAGAACAACAAGGGCCTCACACCCCTGCACGTGGCAGCATCGTTCGGCCGGAAGGATTTGGCCCAACTGTTGATCAGCAACGGCGCAAATCTCAATACAACGGATAACGACGGTAATACTCCTTTATCGCTGGCCAAAAACAGAGGTTATAAGGAAATTGCCGAATATCTGCAAAAGCACGGTGCTAAAGAGTGATCGGTTTGATAACTCTTAAAAGTTGCAATTTGACTTAAACCACTGTATAATAACACAATAAATCGACATAAAATCGATGCAAGCACTTTGAACGGTAGAATATAATGAAACATATAAAACTTTTTTGCCTGGCTCTGGCATTCGTGCTTGTTGCTTTTGGTTGTAAAAAGAAAGAGTCCGAATTACAGCAACCAGCCGGAGTTCAGAAATCAGAACAACCGGCAAAAACACCTGCACCGGCAAAAGCAATTGAAACCATCGAGCAAACCCAACCTGCCCAGACCGATACTCGAAGCGAGGCAGTTGAAACAACTGCCGCCCCCGAATCGACACAACCGAATAATGATCCCGAACTAATTAAATCGCTGCAGCAAGCGGTGGCTAAAGGTGATATAGAAAAGATCCAGTCACTTATTGCAGCCGGCGTCGATGTCAACACAAAAGCCAACAGCGGAGCGTCACTCCTGCACATAGCCCTCCTGCAAGGCCATGAGGCAGCGGCGGCATCGCTTATCTCCAAAGGTGCCGACACTCATGCAATAATGACGGATGGCACGAGTGCACTGCACTTTGCTACCCTGCGAAGCTGTAAGGACATAGCGAAGTTCCTGATTGACGACGGCGTTGATGTCAACGCGATGGGGGCAAATTTCGGC
>JAFGPJ010000371.1 GCA_016936275.1 Sedimentisphaerales bacterium | reverse complement strand
GGTAAAGCCAATCTGTACGAAGGCGGCATAAGAGAGCCTTTGATTGTCCGCTGGCCGGGAGTGGTCAAGCCGGGCAGCACGTGCAGCGAACCGGTTATCAGCGTGGATTTCTTCCTAACTTTTCTGGAAGTTGCCGGTGTGAAAGATAAGGCTGAAAAGACAATCGACGGGGTCAGCCTGCTGCCGTTATTGACGCAAAAGGGCCGATTGAGTCGTCCAGCCATTTACTGGCACTATCCCCATTATCATTCCAGCAGCATTGGTCCGTGCGGCGCCGTCCGAGCGGGAGATTACAAGCTGATTGAATGGTTCGATGAGAGCATTTGCAGCCCCGGCAATGAATTTGAGCTGTACAATCTCAAAGAAGACATTGGCGAGCAGGACAACCTGGCGAAACAAATGCCGGAAAGAGTTGAAAATTTAAAAAGAATACTATATAAATGGCGAAGTGAAGTAAAGGCCCAAATGCTGACGCCTAATCCCGGCTATAATCCCCGAAAGGCGAGAAAGTCGGGGAGGCGAAAATGAATGATGGAAGGTTGAATGGGTGCGTGTTCGGGAAGTAAAATGAAAGGAGTCATAACATGTCGAAGCTCAAACGGATGCGGCGAAAGCGTGCTGCCCAGAAAAAGGCCAATATCCGACTAATGGCTTTGCACAGCGAGAATAAGGAAACGCTGGGACCTCGAAAATTAATGAGAAGGATGGTTAGAGACCACCAGGACATCCTGCAGAATATCGAGTTCATTCTGGTCACGGGGTATCGTGATGATCCCCGTATCGATGATCGGATTGTCGCCGATGTTCTGAAAGCGGCAATCCGAGGCGATACAGCGGAAGATGACCTTACTGAATCGTTGAATGAAGCCCTGGGAGAAGTGCGTCTGTTTCGTTCCGATGTCTCGGACGATATCTGGCGAGATGGCCTGCGTACCGTCCTGCAGTCGGTTTACAGACATTCGAAACTAAGACCAGGTGAACGAGAGTACCTTGACTTCGTTTCTGATTTTATTTTCTGATTTTTAAATAATCGGCGGTAAATCACAGTAGTTCTGTGAAAATAGAATTATACTGGACTAAAAAATTTCAAGGAATGAATTCATGTAATTAAAGTGGTCATAAAGTTGTTTCCATGGATGCGATGTGGGGTAGTGAATTATCTTTAGGTTTTTAGATTTTTAAGACGATATTATAGTATAGTATAATTTGTGTATGCCGGAGTGTCTTTGGAGATGCCTACTCCGGCCGGCTCGGCTTTTGAAGGAAAGGAATCCTAATGGGCGAACACGAAATAATCAAAGGTCAGCAGAAAGAGCACGACGCCGGTGAGATCGAGGATTTATTGGAAGATGTGAGCGATAGAATTAACGATGCAGTGGATGATATGTCGGATCTGGCCGATGGGGTAGAGGAATTGAGTGAAGAAATTCAGTCATTATTGGACGATCTTAGAAACGTGCAAAGTAAAATGGTAGATGAAAAAAAGGAAAAATTGGAATCCTTAATCGATCAACTGGAGGGTATTGCCAAAGAGCTTCAGAGCACTTTGTGGACGATGGACTGTGCATCGGAAGATCTGCTGGAGAACGCAGATCTTTAGAGAATGTGAAAAAATAGATCGACAGCCTTCATTAACCGGCAGAAGAACTTATATTGCGAAGCATTATGCTTTTATAGATTCATTGGGATGCCGCGGTCGCGAAGGTATTCTTTCATTTGCATGATGGTGTAATTTTCGAAGTGTGTGATCGAAGCCATCAGTACCGCATCCGCACCACCGTCAACGATAGCATCGTATAGATGTTCGAGAGTTCCGGCTCCTCCGGAGGCGATTACAGGGATATTGACGGCATCGGTTACAGCTTTGTTTAACTCGTTGTCGTAACCGGCTTTCGTGCCGTCGGCGTCCATGCTGGTCAGCAGGATTTCGCCGGCCCCTAATTCTTCGCCGCGGATTGCCCATTCGACCACGTCGATGTCGGTCGGCTCGGAGCCGGCTTTTATGCAGACCTGCCATTTGCCGGGGCGGTCCTTCGACCGGCGGGCGTCAATTGCAAGAACGACGCATTGGTTTCCGAAACGCTGCGCCGCCTCGGCGAGCAAATCCGGATTCGCAACGGCGGCGGTGTTCACCGAGACCTTTTCGGCACCGCTTCTCAGCAGTTCATCCATCTGCTCGACGGTTTGGATTCCACCGCCGACGGTAAACGGGATGAACACGTTCTCGGCCACCTTCTCGACCAGCTCGACAATAGTCTTGCGAAGGCGAATCGTGGCGGTTATGTCGAGAAAAACAAGCTCGTCGGCGCCTTCGTCGCTGTATCTTGCACCCAGCTCTACGGGATCACCCGCATCGCGAAGGTTCAGGAAATTGACGCCCTTAACGACGCGGTTATCTTTAACATCAAGACAGGGAATAATTCGTCGTGTCAACACTATGGTGCTCCACGTTTGCAAATGTCATAGAAATTCTGCAAGATCTTCAGCCCGGCTTTTCCGCTTTTTTCGGGGTGAAATTGCGTGCCGTATATATTCGCCTTCTGTATGGAAGCGGCCAGCTCGAAGCCGTAGTCGGTATAGGCGATTTTTGCTCCGGCGTCCTTTACGTCGGCACAGAACGAGTGGGCGAAATAAAAGTGTTTTTGATTACCAAGCCCGGCGAACAAATCCATATCTTCCGGCAGCTCCACCAGGTTCCAGCCCATGTGGGGGATCACCCGTCCAGGTGGAATTGGGCCAACGTTACCGGACACAAGTCCGAGGCCCTTGTGCCGGCCGTATTCGCTGCTCGATTCGAAGAGCATTTGATATCCGACACAGATGCCCAGCAGAGGCTTACCGTTCAAGGCAAACTCCCGAATCAATTCCGCCAGCGGGCCCAGAGCGTTGATTGCGTAGCCGAAAGCCGCAACGCCGGGTAAAACTATGCCGGAAGCGTTTTCAATGGTCCCGGCTTCTTTGCTAAGCTTCGACTCGCAGCCGATGTGCTTGAAGGCGTTGCATACGCTCTTTACATTTCCTACGTTATAATCAATAACCACAATCATAACCCAAATTAAACAAATTTCGCACCAATTCGTCAAATGGTAATCACTGATAGTTTGTATTGTCTTTTAATTTTCACTCTTTTCATTCCGAGCGGAAAGAGAAAAGCTGACTCGATGGATTCCATTCCTCCGAGTCAGCTTCGTTTTAATCGCAGTTTTATGCCGATTATTGCTGGACCGGTTCGTAACCGTCGGTCAAGGTGTTCAGGAAGGCAATTAAACTAAGTTGTTCTTCCAGAGTCAGACCTAAATTGCCGACAAGTTCTGTTTCCATATTTCCTTCGAATTCGGGTGGGTCCAGGTAAGTGTCCCGTGAGTTGTGCAGCTCTATTGCTCCGAGAAGCGTCTTGATGGCTCCGTTATGCATGTATGCTTTGACAAATCCCGGATAAGGTGCTTTCATTATATTGCGAAGTGTTGGTGTGTGGAATTTGCCGTCGGATTCATTCGCAAAGGCAAGAAGCTGCTCGTTGGTCATGTCCAGCATCGTTTGCGGTGCGAATGGCTCGGTACGCCAGTGTTCGGCAAAAGGACTAAACGTATTTGGGTCCGCCATATCGCGTAATGTTTGACCAAGGCCCAAATCGATGAAGTCCGGAAATATTTCGTATATCGGCAGAACCGGATTTTTAGGTACGCCGATGTTCCAAAATCTGTTGTCTGTAAATAGCGGCGGTTCTCCGTTGGGGCCGGTTTTGCTGATATGACATGAAGAACATTTGCCTTTATCGTTGAAGATTTTCAAACCGCTCTTCTCAAGATTGGTCAGTGTTGCTTGTCCCTTCAGATAGAAATCATATTTAGAAGAGAATTGACTCACTTCCGGAGATTGCTGGTACGCACCCAAGGCCAATCCGACTTTGTAGTAGTCCGCGTAAGGAACGCCACCGAAAAATTCGAATGGCCCGGTCGTTGTTTCCGTATCGACCGGAGCGTCAAAAACTTCTTCCCATAGATCTGCATAATCCGATTCTGCAATAATCGTCAATACATCTATTTCATTGTTTCCGTGCTCGACCGGGCTGACGATTGGAAATAGTGCCTGGTCGGAAGTGGCATGGCCCAGGCGATATCCATGAACCTGTCCTCCCCACATGTTCCCGCCGTAAAAGCCCGTTTCCGCGTCATAATTGAAAATGGGCGAAAACGCCGCGTATGCAGCACTGTTGGGTGAGCGATTTGCAAAAAATCCCGTGGCGCCCGGAATGATGCCGACAAGGATATTCTGTGTTGCATCCGGGCTGGTCCAGCCGGCCTCCTGGGCGTGACAATCCGCACATGATATTGTCTCGCGCGGTGTGGAAACTTTGTCCTCGAAAATATGTTTTCCCAGCATCTCGAGGGGTGTCAGTTCGGTATCCTTGGCGATAACCGAGGAAACTGTCACAAATACGAATAATAGATAAATGTAATCCCAATGCTTAATCGGTGAGCTTCTGAAATTTTTCTTTTGACTTCTGTACGTGCACATCATTAATCCCTTCACACTATCACCACATTTCTTGTTAGGAGACAAAACGCTTTTAAAGGTTTATATCTGAACACGAGTTTTTTAGCTGATTTGAAATTGTATGCTGTTAGGCAAATTCATATCTACAATTTCGCCATTGTCCGACATTTTTTTCTTCATTAGGTAAGACGAAGCTCCTCAATATTTTATGGCTTGTTCGGTACGCAATAATCGAACCGACCTGCCGGGAGACATAGAGTCAACTGGTAAAAAAGAAAAGTAATTAACAAATATAAACAGGATGCCTGATAAAGTTACTCCCAAATTCTTTCCTTGGATTTATATATGTAATAATCAGGGTACTTTTCTTTCGAGCTAATTTGATTATCCTTTTTTATAAAATAAACTACTTCTCTGGCTGCTCCTGTAAGCTTAAATCTACCTGAACTGACCATGTATTGTCAATAGGAAAATCCCATAATTTTTGTTAGCAATTGCTTGGTATAGTGCAGTTATCGAAATTTGTTTTCTTTAAAATGCGGATTTTGTATGATGACGGCATTGTTTTTTGCCGAGTTAGTAGTAATGTTCTTGTGTTCATTGGAGTAGATACGAATGTGTGGCATAGTAGCATATCTTGGTAAAAAGGCCGCCCAACCGATTCTTGTTGAGGGGCTGAAGCGGCTGGAATATCGTGGTTACGATTCGGCCGGCGTGGCGCTGATGGGTAGCGGTAATATAAGGATCCGGAAAACAAGCGGTCGAATCGACGCTCTAGAAGGGATTCTATGCGAGCCAGACGTTACCGAGACATTTGGCATCGGCCATACGCGATGGGCTACGCACGGAGAGCCGAACACCGTTAATGCGCATCCCCACCTGGACTATACCGGCAAAATAGCTGTTGTTCACAACGGTATAGTCGAAAACTACGGAACACTGAAGACTTGGCTGCAAAACGAAGGGGTGGAATTTGTGAGCGAAACCGATACTGAAGTAATAACAAATCTTATCGGCTTTTTTTATTTGAACTGCAGGGACGATGAGCAGCAATCGCCCCCCAATGGGCAGAACAAATTCGAATGGGCCGTTCAGCGGGCCCTTCGGGAACTGTACGGTACATTCGGCCTGGCGATTATTTGCTCAGATTTTCCCAATATGCTAATCGGCGCTAAAAAGGGAAGCCCATTGATTTTGGGACTCGGCGAGAACGAATATATACTGGCCTCGGATGCAGCGGCGATTGTCGAGCATACAACCCAGGCGATATATCTGGCCGACGACGAGATGGTTACTGTTGGTCCGGACGGCTTTCATACCAAGACGATTGGCAATATCACTGTCAGCAAAGACCTCCAGCAGATTGAATTTTCGCTGGAACAAATCGAATTAGGCGGTTTTGAGCATCACATGCTTAAAGAGATATTCGAGCAGCCCAGGTCCCTTAAAACCTGTATGGGTGGTCGAATCGATGGCCGGAATCATAGAATCAAACTGGGCGGCATAGCTTCATATCTGCGAGATTTGACACGTACGAGGCGACTAATCCTGACCGCCTGCGGAACCGCATTCCACGCTGGTTTAGTTGGAGAGTTTTTGTTTGAGCAGTTGGCTCGCATCCCAGCGGAAACCGAATACGCCAGTGAATTCCGGTATCGCAATCCGATCATCGAAGACCGTACCGTAGTTGTTGCAATAAGTCAATCCGGAGAGACGCTCGATACTTTGGCCGCAGTGGAGGAAGCCAAGGAGCGAGGGGCGAGAGTGCTCGGCATCGTCAATGTCGTCGGCTCTTCGATAGCCCGAGCCACCGATGCGGGGATATATTTGCACGCCGGCCCGGAAATAGGCGTGGCCAGCACAAAAGCCTTTACGGCACAGGTCGCGGTCCTGACAATGCTGGCTATCGAATTGGGCAGGAGAAAACACATTAGCAGCGAACAGGCCGACAGGCACATCGATGAGCTTTCACAAATCCCCGATAAGATTGACACAATACTGACACAGTCCGATCAGATAAAAGAAATTGCTGCGGCAAATGTCGATAAGAACAACTGGCTTTTTCTTGGCAGGGGCTTCAATTATCCGGTTGCTCTTGAAGGGGCTTTGAAACTCAAGGAGATAAGTTATATTCACGCCGAAGGTCTGCCCGCCGCTGAAATGAAGCACGGCCCGATAGCCTTGATTGCAGATGGTATGCCGGCGGTTTTCATCGCCACATCCGGGCCGCAATACGACAAGATTATGGGTAACATCGCCGAAGTCCGCGCCCGCGGCGGCAGGATTATCGTCGTCGCCACCGAAGGTGACGAGAATATAGCTCAACACGCCGACCATTTAATCATGATTCCGGATGCCCCGGAGTTCCTCCAGCCGATGCTGGCCGTTGTGCCGCTGCAATTGTTGGCTTATCACGCCGCAGTGCTGCGCGGCCATGATGTTGATAAGCCCCGCAATCTCGCGAAAAGTGTTACAGTCGAGTAGTACGTGGAAAATCAGCGTTCAATTCGCTTTGGATTCACACTAATAGAACTGCTTGTGATCATAGCTATCATTGCTCTGCTGCTGTCGATTTTGATGCCGTCTTTGAGAAAGGTCAGGGCCGTTGCGGCCAGGGTAGGCTGCGCCCACCGGCTCAAGCAGATATACCTGGCTGTGGACATGTATCTAAGTTCGAACGATAACACATACCCATGCGCCCATGACCCGGTTTCAACAGATCCTCCTTACTGGCTTTGGATGGGACGCGGTTGGCGGTCGTTTGTCGAGCCTTATATAGGTGGCCCTCTCGATGTGAATAATCCGTCGGTTCTGTTCTGCCCCCAGGACCGCTTTGCTAAAGAAAAATATGAGTCTACAAGCTACTCTTACTCGATGGCTTTTTACCACAGTCCCGAACAAATTGATGATATGAATAGTCCCGCCGACACCTATTCTAATCCCCGGCCCTCTATTGCCCAGCGAAGTATGGATGTAAGTAAACCCTCCGGCAAGATTCTTATCGGTGAATGGCTCAGCAATCATTTACCCATTGATGAAGATAGCGGATGGTGGTGCTGGGAAGGAGCTCGAAACTATCTTTTTGCTGACGGCCGAACCAGCTTCCTTGAAGCAAAGGAGATTCGACCGGCCCGTGATGGGCTGCCGAATGCTAATCTGACGGTTCGAGGCATAAAAGGGCAGGACTGGCCGCCTTAGCTGCAAGACAATTCTTCTCGTAAATTCATATCAATTTAAGTTATTATCACTACTACAATATCCAATATTATCGGTTGTTTGCTGAATTGACGATACGTCTGCACAGAAGGGTGAAAGGGAGAATTTCTTTCTGTTTTATCAAGGCGAATTTGATAGCGTAAAATACGCTTGTTAAAGTTACCGCTCCTCTATACAGCACTGGTAGTGATTACTGCCCTGTAATTTTTAACATTGCCAGAACAACTAACAGGCCTAGCACAAGCAGAGCCGCTCTGAGTATTCGCATTAACTGTGTTTTCGGCTCGATAAATTTCCAGACAAAAGCCCACAGAGAAACGATCAACGATAAGCGTAAAATGAAAAATACTATATCTCTTAACATATTTGTATGATACCCTATTTTAACACGCAAGTCAAGCAAAAAATACCCTATTTTAATACGCTTCAAGGCGGTAATTATTGGATGTTCCTCGCTCGGGGGTGTTAGTTTGCTGCTTATGCCTATCAAAAAAATGCTACGATTTACATTCACCCCTGGAGAGTGTTTGAATTGAACTGATAAAAATACAAAAAATGAATGCGAAAATTGCATATTAACCTTACGTATACAGGGTACCGTCCGATAGCATGGATTTCAGTATTGATATGCTGTTTTTTTGGTGTATTGAATGAAGATATAGGACAGAACAATATCTTCCCGGCGCCTATATATGTCACGCAATTTGCCTATAAATATTAAAGTAATTTGAAAAGACGAGCCGAACAAAATACGTGATAGATGTCACTAACGAAGTGTTTAATT
>JAFGPJ010000055.1 GCA_016936275.1 Sedimentisphaerales bacterium | reverse complement strand
GGCGGCGTAACAGTGATATAAAACACCACCACCTTCATCTCTGTGATTTGAGCCGACGAGTCCGCCGACATAATCGTTGCCGGAGACGCCAGCCGTGGAGAACGAGTTGGATATATTGCCGTCGTCATTGTATCCGACTAATCCGCCCACATGGTTGTTTCCGGAAACAGTTCCGTTTGCAAAGCAAATACTCATGCTTCCCAAATGCTCTCCAACAAGCCCGCCGACATGATCGATACCTGTTACATCGCCATCGAACCAACAGCCGTATAATGATCCACCGATAGCCCCCACCAGTCCTCCTACGTCATATTGCCCTGCAACACTGCCCATAAAATAGCAATGATCCAGTTTGCCCGTATTTCGTCCTATCAATCCTCCGACCTCTTCATCGTCCGATGTAACGCTTCCTGTGACAGAGCAGCGTTCTACTGTACCATTGACATTCAATCCGATTAGCGCGCCAACGCGTACGCCTGCTTTAATATCTACATTCTCCATGCGAAGGTTCTTTATCGTCGCTCCTTCGCCGACAATTCGAAACAGGCCGATACACCCGATACCACTGGAGTTCCAGGTAAAATTATAAACGGTCTTGTTGTTGCCGTCGAAAACACCGGTGAAGGGTATATTGTTTGTATCGAGCCAGCCAACGTATTTTCCGATAAGATTAAATTCTGTGTCGGCGTAGGCAGCAAGATCGGTGTCCTCCATGAGCTTGAAATGCTTGACCCAGTCATTCGGCTCGGCACCGATAGTGTTAAAATGCTCGGCAGTGTAGATAAGATAAGGATTGTTAGGCTCACCAGTGCCACCTCCATATTTGGCATGAAAGCCGGAGGGCGACTTGCTTGCCTCAGCCGTGCCGCCATAAGCCCCCATATTGATAATGCCGCCGTTGGGAAATGGCTCGTGAGCAACGGGACTGTCAGGATCACCGGCATCAATGCAGGGGCTTGTAGTATAATCGGTTACCCAGCTTTGGCTGTTTGGGTCCCATCTTCCGGCATTGGAATACAGATGATAATCCCCTTCGATCAAGGTATCGTCGTTTGGGTCGAGTACAGTTCCATTTTCGTAACGACCTCCCGGATTGAAGAAAAATGGATGGGAATTGATGTTGCCGAAGCCGGGCCAGCCATCCTCAATACAACTGTTGCTAATTGTCAGTTGGGAATTGTCAAGTACTGCAATCTGATTGCGCGATGGCGTGGTATTGGCCCATATAATGCTGTCTACGATATCAGGCCAAGATCCCCAGCGACAGCAAATAGCTCCTCCAATTTCCGTGGCAAAATTCCCATAGATCGTCACATTTCTAAGCACAGGAGCCGAGAACAACTCAGTCTCTGGGTTATATTGAGCATAATCCGTATCCACCATTACCCTACACCATAGACCGGCCCCATCCTCTGCAAAATTCAGAGCGATGACGCAGTTGTTGACCTTAGGTGAAACATTCTGGCAATAAATGCCTCCACCGTTATCGAGGGCAGTATTGGCGACAATATGATTGCCAGCGAAGCTGCTATCGGCAACCCGCCCAAAACGAAAATCATCGGTCTTGAGATAGATGCCCCCACCGTCGTCAGCCGCAAAGTTTTCCTTGATCCGGTTATCCCGGACCTGACACACGGAGTATCGCAGATACATGCCGCCGCCGTCGTCCCGTGCTCGATTGGCTTGGAAAAGGTTGTCAACAATAACAGGGGCGGGGTATTTCTTACAGGCGATGCCGCCTCCATTCAATGCGACATTACCTATTACGGTGTTACCTATGATTAGTGGGATACACTCTTTCGAGCAATAGATGCCACCCCCGTCATCGCCGGCCACATTGTCTGCTATGTGGCAGTTCTCCAATGTTGGATTGCCCTCATGCGACAAGTATACACCGCCGCCATCATCGCCAGCGTAGTTTTGGATGAATGTGCACCCTGTGATTGTCGACGACCCGTGCTCGTGCGCTAAACCTCCACCATCCTCGATGGACAAGTTGTGCTCAAAATGACACCCAGCAATGGTAGATGAGCTATGAAGACTGTAGAGTCCTCCTCCACATGCTTCCACTACATTGTGTTTAAGCATGCAGTTTCTTATAACAGGAGACGCCATTTCGATATGTATTCCAGCTCCAACATGGTGGTAGCTGGAGAGGTCGAAAATGCATGCGTTCCCGGCTGTGATGGTGAAGCTATCCAGAACGGCGGTTTCCTCCACCTCGTATGCCGTGAGAACGCTATAGGCATTGTCAGCCATATGCGCAACATCCTCCAGAAACACATAGGAGTCCCGTCGGTCAACGAGTTTGTTGCCATTGAAGTCAAATTTCTCACATCCTTCAATAAGGGTCGAGAATCTTCGCCAGCATCGGGCAAAATCCACAAATTGTGTGAGATCGTCATCATCATTCAGGTCGCCACTCAGCGTAGTTTCAAATCGTTGTATATCCCTAAGGTTCCGATCCACTTCATTGACGCCGGCATAGCCGCCTTTGAGAGTGACACCGTTGATGAGTCGGAATGTCGCTTCTCTGTCGCCCGGCGTCAAGTTTGCCCCCTGGTCCGGCTTGTAGATACCCTGGGCAACACGGATTTCGACGGGCTTTTCCGAATTTTTGGCATCATCCAAAGCATCCTGGAGATAGATATAGGCATTAATCCAACTCGTGCCGTCATTGGCACCAGCGGCATCATCGTTGACATAGATAACTTTGCCATGAGTAATCGGGCACAATATTACTGGAATTAGTATTAATGTGATTGTCCAAAGAATTTGAGGATTTTTTATCTCTGCCATTCTTACTTGCCTCCTATTATATATTTGTGATGCACTTTTATGAAGCGTATGGACTATTCTCCTGTGTTTGTAGGGACAATATACCAGATTATTGTCACCAATGCAAGAAAATATTGGACTATTCAACATGGATTCCTGCCTTCGCGGGAATGACATAATGTTGCAAGAACAAATTCTGAAACTTGGATGCCGGCCTTTATGCCTGTTGTCAAAGATGAGATTGCTTCGTTGCTGCGCTTCTCGCAATGACAAGAATAGCATTTGCTACCATCCCCAAAGCCTTCGGCTTTGAGGCTGCCATACATTTAAGGGATGACAAAAGAGCGTTTTATAACGATTCGGGCTCGTGAATCATTTTGATGTTTTGCATTACTTGTTCTGTTGAGCTTCCGTCGGTGGAAATGGTCGGAGTCAGTATGAAAATGGTCTCGACCGCGCGGTTCTCGGTGTCTTCGCTGGAAAATAGAAAGCCGATAAGAGGGATATCTTTGAGAATCGGGATGCCGCGGACTACGGCAAATTTCTCGTTCTTTCTGATTCCGCCGATTACAAGACTTTGTCCCTGCCGGATGCGATTTTGTTTGTTCTGGATTTCTTTCTTGGTGATGATTGGTATCTGCTTGACGCCTTCGGGTGTGTTCTTTGAGCCGAGCAGCACGTCGGTTTCCAGGCCGATGTAGCCGTCGGCGAAGACGTGGGCCGTAATTTTGAGCGAGTCGATGACATTTTCGTATTCTGTTCTTGTCTCCAAATAGTCTGATTTTGTAGAGCGCATCGTTGTTCTGTCCAGCGGAACCTTTTGCTGCGATGAGACTGTTGCAGTTCCGCCGTTGACTATTTCGAGCGTCGGGTTCATTAGAATTTTCAGGTAACCCCTCGATTCGAGCAGGTCGATTAACAAGGTAAAGGCATGGCCGGCTTTAGCAGCGTTTAAATAGCCGATGTTAAGGCCCATTCGAGATCGAGCTACCTCTCTGAGAGAAGCGCCGGGGAACGCCGGCAGATATTCGCCGTCCTTAACCAATTGCCGGACATCGGCCCCGAAAGCCGTGCCGGCAGGATTCATCACAACATTCTCGCCGAACAAGTTTTCAATCGCTATGGTAGTTTCCCGGTCGAACGTCATATCAGCATATACTTCCGAGACCAAACATTCGATTTTGACCTGGATGGGTGGGACATCCACATATTCCAGGGTTTGAAGTACCGCATCGACGTCTTCTTTGAGCGGGCATCTGACAATCAACTGGTTCGTTGCAGGATTGCTGCTGACGGTATAATCTGTTATCTGAGTCGATTTGCCTTTTTCGTCGAAAAGCTTCGTTGCAAACTGCTCGTGAATAATCTTCCGCAGCTCATCGGAAGTGTGATACCTGCAAAAGTAGAATAGCTTCCATTCTTCTGCTCCGCCTACCGTTTGCTTGACGATTTTGGGCGGGGTTTTGTAGATTTCCGGAATGTCGGTATTCGGATCGGGAGTTAAATCGATTTTAAGGTCGCGGAGCGTCTGCTCAGCCTTATGTTCGGTATCCGTTTGAGCAAGGATATTGCCCCACCCTCCGATCAAGAGTACAAAGAACAAAGCCCCAGCGGTGATCAGCCATTCTTTGCAGCCAATTTTTTGCACGCTTTTGCTCATAATCCTGTTAATATTGTTGCTTTCCCTCCTCCAGCAGGCATCACCTCAAATATGCTCCTTTTGTGATATGCCCGTAGAATCGGGATGCATCCTTATAGATGAATATTAATATATTGTCAAGCTCATGAAGAAATATGATTTGATTTTTCTGATATGACGCTCCTTCGTAATGGAATATTGCTACTGCTTCAAACCGTTTTAATTACCCTCTTTTGCCTTTCGGTGCTCTCATAGCTGCTTTTTCTTGGCGAAAAGCCACATATACAAGAACAGATGCCTTTAGGCCTATTCTGCTTTATCTGAATATTATATTGCAGCAGGGCGGCATGTCAAGAAAAAAGTCCTATATTAAAACTTTTTTTACGTATTTAGCTTGGGTATGGTATGGCGATAATTTTTTTTACTATACCGGCATGGAAACCGTTCAGTGTATGCCGGACAAATATTTTGCTAACGATCAGTATTTCATCAGTAAGCTTAAGCCGAAAACGTCGGCATTAGACGAGTTCTGATACTCGATATTCCCGGAGATGTTTTGGGTAAGTTCATATTGTGCGCCAAGGTATCCGCCATAGGTGGGGCCTTCATTGATCTGCCATGAGAATTTGCCGACATCGAAGAATTCATCGGTGACCCTATTGAATTGGAAGTCAAAATCGCCACTAATGAAGTGGGCGAACGGGCCGCCATAAATTGACAGCCGGCGTGAATGCATATACGTTGCCCCGATTGCGATTTGAATCTCTGTCGTGCTGATATCGACGAGCTGAGGTTGGGGAATTACCCATGAAGACGAATTTAGCTTTCCGTCCAGCTCAGCTCGATTGATCTGGATTACTCCGCCGATCTTCCAGTCAAACCCCTTATAGAAATTCGCTTTTATACCGGCACCGATGGCAAAGTCAATATCGCTGTCGAAATCTTCGCCCTCGTCCCATAGCGAGTCGCCAAACGTTGCGTTTGCCGCTCCCATGCGCACAAATGCCTCGCAATTCTCAAAGACGCCGTATCCAATAATTGCGTAGAGTGTATTGACTTCAAAACCACTGATTGTTTGAGATGCTGCTGACCCTGAGCCCAGCAGCTCTCCATTACGAAATGTCGTGCCTTTGCCTTCAATCAGCTCTAAATCCATATCAGAGAAGGTATAATCAATCCCTGCCCTGAACATGCCTTTTTCAATCTCAGCGGTTGGAGGTCCCATAAGGTCCAGCGCAGAAGCATTGGAACCGCACAAACCGAAGACCAGAAGCGCAAAACCAAACAGCCGAATCTTTCTCATATCAGCTTTTGCCGGAGTTCTTCCATTATTCATTGTCAATCTCCACCCATATTTATTCTGTCGGTGCAATAGCCCGCCCCGATCGTTAATTGTGAAATTCCGTCCTCTTTTAGTGCCTTCGTTCCTTCCGTTTATTATTGTAGCAGTTCCGGATACCTGAATCAAGAAAAAAAGGCCGTATCGGCGTAAATCCCGGCTAAATTAGTCTTCTATTGCACCTCTCTGGACCTTGTGATTTAAGGTCCAATTATCATTTAAATGAGCAAAACACCCGGTAAATGGGTCGGTTTTAAATGATTTTCGACCAAAAGCGATGGTAGCGCCAAACAAAAATCGGAATTTAAATAATTTTTTTTATTCCATACTAATCAAGCACTTACAGCAAAAACTCCGCCTACAATTTTGTGGATTTTCGCATCAAAAGCGCAGGTACGTCCAATTATGGGGGGCCGTGTTTTTTGCCTCCCGGCAAAAAACAATTTAGAATTGAAAATTGAGAATGGAGAATTCAAAGCATAGGACAATAAACGCAATTCTAAATTCAACATTCTAAATTCTAACTTTTCTGCAGAGGGGTAGGCTTATCAGGGTCGTTATATTATTTACAATTCCGAACTGGCTGGAGTTTTTTATAGTCGGGCCGGTGCTTTTATACCGCCGGCTGCGCTACGGCTACACCTTCAGGAAGATACCCCTGACTAAGGGAATGTACGCCATCGTCGATCCCGATGACTATTACCGGCTGAGCGAATACAAATGGCACCTCAGCAAAGATTACGGCAAGTTTTACGCCATCCGAACAGGCCGGAACCAGGACGGTAAGGGGAGAAAAGTAATCCGCATGCACCGCGAAGTGGCGAATACTCCCGATGGCCTGGAGTGCGACCATATCAACGGCGACAGCCTCGATAAAAGCAGGCAAGCTTGTACTTGAGCAGATTCATGAATTCG
>JAFGPJ010000054.1 GCA_016936275.1 Sedimentisphaerales bacterium | reverse complement strand
GTCCCAGACATTGTTCTTGGTCAGGCTAATGGTCACCCGTTCCGGCGGTCCCCAAAGGGTGGTCCGCATCTTCAGGTTGTTGATGGTCATCGCCTTGCCAGCGGGATAGCAGTTCCAGTCGGGAAGCGGGTCTGTTGGGTTCAGTGTATTTTCAATGTATACGGATTGGGCCGCCTCCTTGAGAGGGATTTCCCGTTCTCCAGACAGGGACGCCTCATGGCGCCACGGAAGCATCTGCGCTTGCGCCGCCGAAGCTGGAAATACAATCCCGACAATCATGATCGAAGACAACGTTAGTTTGGTTAAAAGTTTCATAAGACCTCCTGTAAATAGTCTACCTAAGGCAAATTATGTGCTTATTTTTCCAAGATTCAAGAATTTTCCAGCCTTATTCGGCATCTTTCAAATATATCAAAGATCATACTGACAGACAAAAGAAATGAATCAACATTGAGTATCCAGAAAAAACAAGCGCTAAGTAATATCAGTCTTTCGCTTATTATGTACTTGGAAAATAATGGAACGGAATTGCAGAATCAGCTATTATATTGATGAAAAGGTTGATAATCAGCTTTACGAAAACCGGACGGGAAACCGAGATTAGCGAAAGAAGGATTGAAAATGGGTACATACTGTAGCACACGACGACAGTTTATTAAGACCATAGGTGCCGGGGCAGCGGTACTGGCAATGCCAGCAGCGTATTCAGCAGATGCTAATCCGGTGCTGTCGGTCAATCCCGAGCCGATGTTCGATTTGTCGCCGTACTTGTATATGCAGTTTATGGAGCCTTTGGGCACGACCGACGGCTCCGTGGCGGCGGCGTGGGATTTCAAGAACGACTGCTGGCGGCAGGATGTCATCGAGGTCACGAAGGAGCTTGCGCCGGCGTTGATTCGCTGGGGCGGCTGTTTCAGCTCTTATTATCGCTGGAAAGAGGCGGTCGGCCCACGAGACCAGCGAAAACCAATGATTAATCTGCTTTGGGGCGGCATTGAGTCCAACCAGGTCGGCACGCACGAATTTGTGGATTTCTGTCGCCAGGTGGGTGCCGATCCGCTTATATGCGTGAATTTTGAATCGGATGGCAGGACAAAATGGCAGCGAGATCCGAAAGGCAATATCCGTTCAGCCGGTCCGGAAGAAGCCGCCGACTGGGTGGAATACTGCAACAATCCCGACAGCAGAAAAAGGCTCGATCACGGCATAGAAAAACCTTACAATATCCGAATGTGGCAGTTGGGCAATGAGACTTCCTACGACCGCAACGGCTATGGCTGTGAAACCGCGGCTAAACGCACTATTGCTTTCGCCAAAGCCATGCGTGAGCGTGATCCCGACATCGAATTAATCGGCTGGGGCGACAGTGGCTGGGCACGTCAGATGCTTGATATCGCAGGCGAACATTTGCAGTACATCGCCTTTCACCATATGTTCAATCCGGACGGAGGCGCGCCCGATTCACCGCTGCGCGGGATCGAGTACCGCAAGGATCCGGCACGAACCTGGCGGCACCTGATGAACGCCGCGAATGTGCACGAGGAGAAGATTAAATGGATGAAGGAGCAGGTGGCCGATTACCCGATTCCGCTGGCTATGACCGAGTGTCACTTTGCCCTGCCGGGTCGGAACCGCTGCGAAGTGCTATCGACGTGGGCGGCGGGTGTTGCGAACGCACGTATGGTGAACGTCCACGAACGGCACGGCGATAAACTTAAAATCGCTACTTTAGCAGATTTCTGCGGCACACGCTGGCAGGTCAACGCAGTTATGATTCCCGTGCCGGCAGGCAAATCATTTATGATGCCCGTAGCTTTGGTTATGAGTTTGTACCGGCGTCATACGGGCGAGAAGGCCGTCGATGTCAGTTCGGCACATGAGGACCTTGATGTTACAGCCAGTCGAAGCGGCGAAAAGATATATCTGCACGTTATCAATATTAATAGAGACCGGTCCGCCTCGGCAGATCTGAGGGTGGAGGGCATGAAAATCATTTCCGGCAGGATTTTCGAATTGGCTGGCGATCCGGAATTCGAGGTTATCCAAACGCAGTCCGACGAAGCTGTGCCAAAAGAGAAGAATCTGCCGGAGAGCTGCCGCTGGATTTTCCCGCCGGCTTCCGTGTCGGCAGTGGAGCTGGATATTCAGAGAGTATAGAATCGGAGACAACAAAATGAAGACTTTGATAAGTATCGTAATGGCGTTGACAGTTTTAAGCATATTGCAATCAGGATGCCATACTACTGTAGAGAGGGAAGGGGCAGACGCGGAATTGTCGTCAGGAAGCCCAGGTTCCGCCGGGCCTAGGGTGATAAGATTCAACAGCGACTGGAAATTTACCAAAGGCGAGCAGCCGGGAGCCGAGGCGACGGATTTTGACGACTCGGCGTGGCAGGAAGTGCGTCTGCCGCATGACTGGGCAATATCGGGGCCGTTCAACCCAAAAGAGAACGGCTACGCAGGGAAGCTGCCCTGGAAGGGGGTGGGCTGGTACCGAAAGATATTTATCCTTGATAAATCTGACAGCGGACGGCGTGTATACTTTGATTTCGACGGCGTGATGGCGTTTCCGAAGGTTTATGTGAACGGGCAGCTTGCCGGTGAGTGGGATTACGGCTATATGTCCTTCCGTGTCGACGCCACGCCGTTCATAAAGTTTGACGGCGCAAATGTGGTTGCGGTTCAGGTCGATACTCGCAACCACGGCACAAGATGGTATCCCGGGGCGGGTATCTATCGCAAGGTGATAATGACTGTCTGCGATCCGGTGCATATTGCTCACTGGGGCACGTATATAACGACCCCAGACATAAGCGACACCTCGGCGACAGTTCACGTTCACACGACTCTCGATAATAACCTCGAAACAGAAACAGAAGTGACAGTAGAGGTCGTATTGTTTAATCCCAACGGCAGGGTCGTTGCTAAGAGCATTAAGAATGAAGCTGTACCCGCTGCCGGCTCACGTGAGCTGGAACAGTCGCTCGAAGTTGCCAGTCCCAGGCGCTGGGACATTAAAGATCCGAAGTTGTACACGGCCAGGACAATTATTCGTCTCGGCAAAGAAATCGTAGATTCGGACGTAACCACTTTCGGTTTCCGCACATTTCGATTTACGGCTGACGATGGTTTTCACTTAAACGGTAGGCGTGTCCAGCTATACGGTGTCTGTCTGCATCATGACCAGGGACCGCTCGGGGCGGCGTTTTATCCCCGCGCCATGGAGCGACAGTTGGAAATCATGCGTGATATGGGAGTCAATGCTATTCGAACCAGCCACAATCCGCCGGCGCCGGAGTTGCTGGATTTGTGCGACCGGATGGGATTCGTCGTTTGGGATGAGGCTTTCGATAAATGGGACGACAAGGCCGACCGCGTAAAAGACCAGCCGCCATTGGAAGAGTACGGCGAGAAACAGATTCGTAACCTCGTTATGCGCGACCGCAACCACCCTTGTATCGTGGTCTGGTCGATTGCCAACGAAATTGGCGAGGGCGGCAGAAACGGCGTCACACCGGAGCGTGTGAAGTTCATGAGCGAATTCGTCCGCAAGTACGACCCGTCCCGGCCGGTGGGCATGGCCAATCATATACCTGCCATGGCCGAGAGGCCGAACTTCGATGCCCTGGACCTGACTGGCTGGAACTATGCACGCCGGTACGATATCTACAGGCAGCGATATCCCGACAAGCCGATTATTTACAGCGAGTCGGCCTCGGCCCTGAGTACGAGAGGTTTTTATGAACTGCCGCTTTCAAACGAAAAGACCGAGTTCTCAAAGCAAAACCAGGTTGACTCGTACGATTTGAATTCCGCCTCCTGGTCCGACATTCCGGACAAGGAGTTCAAATTGATGGAGGACGACAAATTTGTCGCAGGCGAATTCGTCTGGACGGGTTTTGATTATATAGGTGAGCCGACGCCTTTTTCACAGGAGGCACGAAGCTCCTACTTCGGTATTGTTGACCTTTGCGGCATACCCAAAGACCGGTTCTATCTATATCGCAGCTACTGGCGGCCCGATGTGACAACCATTCATATTCTGCCGCACTGGAACTGGCCTGACCGGGCCGGTCAAAACGTGCCGGTCTTCGTGTACACCAATGGTGATTCGGCTGAATTGTTCCTGAATGGAAAATCGCTCGGGCGCAGAGCTAAGGGGCAGCTTCCCGAAAGACCGGCCAACTTCGCACAGGGCAAACATGCTGCCGCAAGCTCCGTCGAATCCGGCAAGGGGAACCTTGCCTCAAATGCAAACGATGCCGACAGTTCCACACGCTGGTGTGCGGCAGACACCGGAGCAGAGCAATGGTGGCAGGTTGATTTGGGTGAGATGCAGCCTGTCCGCTATCTGGCTATTGACTTCGAGAAAGAGGCAAAGAACTACGGTTACCAAATCAAAGTCTCGTCCGATGCTTCGACATGGCAGAGCGTTGTAACAAAGAGCACGAGCAGGTTCCCCAGATGGGGCGGTCCGACTCAGGCATTTCACGAGGTGGATGTTGAAGCCAGATATGTCCGGATTGAATTTGCCGAGCTTGCTCAGGGGACCTGGGCCAGCATCCGGGAATTCGGTGTATATCCTGAAAAGGTCGAATCGGATTATTATGACGTGACTTATAATTATCGCCTTCGCTGGAACGACGTGATTTACGAGCCGGGCGAGCTAAAAGCCGTCGCTTATAAGGACGGCAAAAAAATCGGACAGGCTGTAATGCGCACAGCGGGCAACCCGGCAAAAATCCGTCTTACTCCGGACAGGAAAAAACTTGCCGCTACGGGCGAAGACCTCTGCTATATTCTTGTCGAGGCCCTGGACGAGAAGGGGACGCTTTGTCCGCTGGCGGATAATTCTGTTCGCTTCGAAGTCAAAGGGCCTGCCGAAATTGCCGGCGTCGGCAACGGAAATCCTCTATCGCTTGAACTATTTCAATCGAACAGCAGGAAACTTTTCTACGGCAAATCAATGCTGATTATGCGAACAATAGAGGGAAAAGCCGGTACAGTGCAGATAACATCGGAAAGCGAAGGTCTTGCCCCGGCGGGAATTGCCGTGCACTGCCAATAGCGGCTGATGTCCGGAGGATTGAGTAGGGTGTGCAGCTTGTCTTTTAGTCCACAGGACACCTTACGGTGCTGCACACGCTGCAATATGAACCGCGTGTGCAAAAAAAACGTTTGCACACCCTACATTCACTGATATGATTAGGCGACTTAAAGAGGTCTGCAAACAATATGAATTGGTATTATGAATGAAAGGAGAAGACAGATGCGAAGTTCAGTTTTTGTTATGGCATTGGTATGTATTGTGGCGCTGAGTTTTTGTGGTTCAGTCGGAGCGGCCGAGAAGCCCGCCCAAATCAAAGTTTTGCTGATTACCGGCGATGATGTTGATGTTCACCCCTGGAGGGAGATGTCCGAGACCACGCGGGAAATACTCGTCAAAACAGGGAAGTTCGACGTCAGAGTGTGTGAGGATCCGTATATACTCGAATCGGAGACGGCGCTGAAAGCATATGATGTCATCGTATTTACGATTTTTAGCCGGCGTGTGCAAATGCTTCCGAGCCATGCCCAGGAGAACCTGCTGAACTTCGTCAAGAGCGGTAAGGGCTTCTTCGTCCAGCACCTTGCCAGCGCCTCGTTCCCGAAATGGGAGGAATTCGGCAAGCTCTGCGGCCGCAAATGGGTGATGGGCACTTCCGGTCACGGTCCCCGGTCGGTTTTCAAGGCTAACGTTGTGAATAAGGAGCATCCCATTACCGCAGGATTGGAAGATTTTGAGACCGATGATGAGTTGTACGCCAAGCTGCAGGGCACCGGCAATATCGATGTGCTGGTAACAGCCGGCTCCGACTGGAGCAAAAAGACTGAGCTGCTTGTATTCACATTGAGGTACGGCGACGGGCGTGTCGTTCATAACGCCTTCGGTCACGACCGCAAGGCCCTGATGACTCCGAACGTGCAGAAGATCATTGCTCGCGGCGTGGAGTGGGCGGCCACCGGAAAAGTTCAGTAATCGATATTCATGCTGTAATACACATAAATTGCCGGGTGAACCTCAAATAGTTCGCCCGGCGAATAATTCAGAAGGTCTCCACCGCGGGTGAAGACCTCTGCTGTATACGGATCAAGGAAAGGAGCTGCTTATGAGCCGCGGAAAAATTTTCTTACCTGTTACTTTGTTAATTATCTTGGTGAGCATAAGTTTAGCCAGGCAGCGGCAGCAGGATGAATGGATACCGCTGTTCAACGGCGAGAACCTGGATGGCTGGTCGGTTCACAGCGGTTTTGCCAAGTACCACGTTGAGGACAGCGCGATTGTAGGCACGACAGTCAAAGGCAGCCCGAATTCTTTTCTATGCACCGACCGCCAGTACGGCGATTTTGTGCTGGAATTCGAAGTACTCCTGGATCCGGAACTTAATTCGGGTATGCAGATACGCAGCAAAATCGCCGAGGCGGAGAAATTATTCGTTTTTAGTGGACGCGACGGCCAACTACAAAAAACAACCGCGCCGCTGGACCGTGTTTATGGCTATCAGGTGGAAATCGCTACCGAAAAATCCGGTTCTTCCGGCAGCATTTATGACGAGGCCCGGCGGGCTTTCATGCTAGCTTCGACAAAGTCTGACCCGGCTGCCAGCAAGGCTTTCAAGGATGGGCAGTGGAACAAGTTCCGAATCGAATGCAAAGGCGATAATATAAAAACATGGATTAACGACGTTCCATGTGTCGACCTGCGGGACGGCATGACGCCCCGCGGCATCATCGGCCTGCAGGTACACGGTATCGGAAACGACGCCGGGCCGTACCAGGTGCGATGGCGCAATATTCGTATCAAGGCTGATGACGAAGGTGTTGAGCCGCCCGTGATTTCCTGCCGACAGCGTGTTTTGCAATGTACTCCGAAATGGACAGGGCCAAGGGCAGAAGACGGCCGGCCTTATGTTTCCGATGACATTCTGGAGAGAATGAAAAACGTGTCAGTTACGCAGGCCTGGAGCATTGTTCGAGGCGCCGGTTATACCAACTGTTATGAAAACGCCGCCGGCTGGTTCGTCTTATATCCAGGCGAGGCGATTATCGGTCGAGTTCTGACTGCTCAATATATGCCATCCCATCCGGATTATAATCGATTGATTATGAAACAGGGACGCGCCGAGGGCAGGATTGGCAACTCCAATTCATGGCCAATTGATATGCTGAAAAAAGGTGACGTTTATGTAGCGGACTGTTTTGGTAAGGTCTTTGACGGGACTCTTATCGGCGACAATCTCGGCAACGCCATCTACGCCAACTCGGGTAAAGGCGTTATTTTCGACGGAGGTGTCCGCGACCTCGAAGGCATCGAGGAAATCGAAGGATTCAACGTATGGTGCAAAGGCGCCGATCCGAGCTTCCTGCGCGATGTGATGTTAGCTGCTATAAACGTTCCTATCCGTATCGGCAAAACCGTGGCGTGCCCCGGCGACATCGTGCTGGCCAAGCGGGAGGGCATCGTTTTCATCCCGGCCCATCTGGTCGAAAAAGTTGTTACAGAGTCCGAGGCCGTCATGTTGCGGGACATGTTCGGTCACCAGCGTTTGAAAGAAGGCAAATACACGCCGGGACAAATCGACGGCAGATGGACGGCTGAAATTCAGGATGATTTCCGGGACTGGCTGAAAAAGAACGTCAAAAAATTGCCTGTGCCTAAAGAAGTGATTGAAGATATGCTCAATCCAAAGACAAGGAACTGGTAAATGATTATGAAGAACGACCAAAAAGATCAGCAAAAGCAAGCGGCATGTTCCAGGCGTTCTCTGCTTAAAAGTGTCGGAACGGGTTTTGCGGGCCTGAGCCTTGCGGGTATGATTGCTGCTCCCATTGAGGAGCAAGTGGCCTTTGCCACCCAGAATGTTAATCGAAGCTCCAGCCCTTCGGATCTGAGAATTACTGACCTGCGCGTAGCCGTGGTTGACAGGGCGCCTTTTCGATGTCCTTTGATTCGTATCGATACGAACCAGGATATCTGCGGTTACGGAGAAGTCCGAGACGGGGCCAGCGAGAAATATGCCCTTATTCTCAAGAGCAGGCTTCTGCGTCAGAATCCGTGCAACGTCGAGCGGATATTTAAGAGAATCAAACAGTTCGGATATCACGGCCGGCAGGGTGGCGGCGTATCGGGTGTTGAGATGGCATTGTGGGACTTAGCGGGCAAGGCATACGGCGTGCCGGTCTATCAGATGCTCGGCGGCCAGTACCGTGAAAGGGTCCGTCTGTACGCCGATACTCCAGACGGCCGTGTCATCGGTCTTAAGAAAAGAGTCGAGCAGGGATTCACTTTCCTGAAATACGATTGCGGCATCCGGAACATTCGCAATGTGCCCGGGGCTCTCAGCTACCCGACAACAGGCGCGAACTGGAACGGCAAGCATCCTTTCACAGCTATTCAATTGTCGGATAAAGGGGCGGCACTTTTAGGCGAGCGTTTTGCCGAGGCTCGTGAGCAAGTCGGCTGGGAGATCCCGATAGCATCGGACCACTTCGGTCATATCGGTGTCAATAGCTGCATCAAGCTGGGCAAGGCCGTGCAGCCCTATCAGCTCGCATGGCTGGAAGACATGGTGCCCTGGGAATATACCGAGATGCTTAAAGAGATAAAGAATGCTATCGATGTGCCGTTGCTGACGGGAGAAGATATCTACCTGCTCGACGGATTCAAGCCGCTAATCGACGAGCATGCCGTCGATATGGTGCATCCCGACCTGGCAACAGCCGGAGGGATTATGGAAACCAAAAAAATCGGTGACTACGCAGAGCAGGCCGGCATCGCTATGGCCATGCACTTTGCGGGTACACCAGTATCTTTTATGGCCAACGTGCATTGTGCCGCCGCAACGGAAAACTTTGTTGCCCTGGAGCATCACTCGGTAGATGTTGACTGGTGGGAGAACTTAGTGACAGGAATCGACAAACCGCTCCACACCGATGGTTTCGCTCATGTCACCGAAAGCCCCGGGCTGGGCATCGAGCTGAATCTCGATGTTGTAAAAGAACACCTCGGACGAGGTCAGGAACTTTTTGCTCCTACCGATGAATGGAACAGAGATCGCTCCAACGACCGCTTGTGGAGCTAAGGGAAAAGAATTTAGAATGCAGAGTTGAGAATTGAGAATTCTACATTCAAAATTCTAAATTCCGATGACGCTGGAGAAACATGAGAACAACGAAATCATTTCTGGGATACTTCAAGTTCGTATTCATATTCTGCCTTTTATTGGTCATCGTCACCCTTCTCACCGGCCGTCGGGCCTGGGTAGGTCCGGCACTAATTGCAATGTTTGGCTCGTTGGCTTTGTATTGTATGGGCCATTCGTTCCTGAAGAGCTTCGCCTTTACAGTTTGGGTTTTCGCATTTGTGGCTGCCTCGATGGTGTACCCCTCTGCATTCATGACTTGGTTTGGAATAAATTTAGGGATACTAATTGTCCCTCTGATCCAGATCATCATGTTCGGCATGGGGACGACATTGAGCGTAGCGGACTTTGGACGTGTATTCAAAATGCCCTGGCCGGTTTTCGTTGGCTTCGTCCTGCAGTTTTCGGTCATGCCGCTTACCGGCCTCGTAATTGCCAAGGTCTTCGGCTTCGAATCGGAAATCGCCGCCGGTGTTGTCCTGATAGGTTCCTGTCCCGGCGGTGTAGCGTCCAACCTGATGACATATCTGGCTGGCGGGAACGTAGCTTTATCTGTTACGATGACATCTTGCTCGACGCTTGTTTCGCCGGTAATGACGCCTTTCCTGATGGACAAGCTGGCCGGCCAGTTTATCGAAATTAATTTCCTGGGAATGATGTTCGGCATTATAAATATGATCATCGTGCCGATCGTTGCCGGCCTGATCGCCAATCGTATCCTGTACAGTCGACATAAAGCCTTCAGCCGGGGCAGTGTATTGGCTCTAATCGGAGTGGTTACTATCGTACTGGCCGCGGGTATAGGCTTCATCGCACCTTCGGCTGTTTTCACTTATGGAGATGCTTCTCTATCGAAAGACGGTTTTGTTGTCGGACTCCTGCTGATTGGTGTGGTCGCTCTTGCGAAACTCGTAATAAGTGTTTGGTTGAAAGGCCCTGAGAACTGGATGGATAAAGCCTTGCCCATCGTTTCAATGGCGGGGATCTGCTACATCATCGCGATAATAACCGCACGCTCCAGGGACGATTTGATGACGGTCGGAATCTATCTGATTGGAGCGGCAATCATACATAATTTTGTCGGATATATACTCGGCTACTGGTTGGCCCGGGCCGCACGTCTGGATGAAAGTTCGTGCCGGACGGTGGCATTCGAGGTAGGAATGCAAAACGGAGGAATGGCCTCGGGACTGGCTATGAATGTGCTAAAAAGCGCGCCGGCGGCGCTGGCACCCGCCATCTTTGGCCCATGGATGAACGTCTCCGGCTCGGTCCTGGCCACTTGGTGGCATCGAAAACCTGTAAGCAAAACGAAAAACGATGAAAAGGAGATAAAACTATAATGTGCAGAATGCGCACAAACCATGTCTTTATGATTGTTGGTCTGATTATTGTATTTTGCCTGGCAGAGATAAATCCGGCTATGGGGCAGAGGTCGAGTTCGAGAAGGTCACAGCGGGTAAGAATGGAACAGGTACAGGTAGCCAGCCCGGATGGGAACGTTAAGCTGATAATTCTGCCCAACGCCGAGCGTCTGAGTTTCACAGTGACGCTGGGAAGCACGGTAGTCATTGATCCATCCACAATAGTTATGAATCTGGACGGTTATGATCTCTCATCCGGCGTCGTTTTCGGAAACGTCGAGCGATACGAGATAGACGAAACTTATCCCTGGCAAGGTGCCCATAGTACAGCGGTCAATAAATGCAATGGAGCGAAAATCTCGCTCCAGCACGATTTGTCTTTCATCGATTACGTGCTGGAAGTCCGGGTCTTTAACGATGGTATAGCATTTCGTCATATCATCGCCGGCGAAGAAAGCGATTCTCGCGTGCCGGATGAGTACACGACATTCGTCATACCGGCCGGTTCTATGGTCTGGTATCACGACCTGGGCGGTCATTACGAGGCTGCGTACAAAAACAACGATATTTCCGATGTGCCTGTGGGACAATGGGCTGGGCCGCCCGTGACATTCAAACTGCCGGGCGAAGCCGGCTACGGCTCGATTACCGAGGCCAACTTGGTAGATTACACTGGCATGGCTCTTGAAGCCGATGGTCGCCGTGGCTTGATCACAGGGCTTGGCCATCGCCAGCCGCTCAATTATCCTTATGAGCTGCGCTACGGGCGGGACGAAGCGAAGCGTTTGGGCGCACCGGCATCGGTTACAGGGACAATCACGACTCCATGGCGGGTTTTAATGGTTGGGAAGGATTTAAACACATTGGTCAACAGCACGATTGCGCCTAATCTTTGCCCTCCGGCCGATCCGAAGTATTTCCCCGACGGCATAAAGACCGAATGGGTCAAGCCGGGCCGGGCCGTGTGGCGATACCTTGACGGCGGTGACCGCTCGTTCGAAGGAATGAAGGAGTTTTCCCGAATGGCCGGTCAGTTGGGCTACGAATATCATATCCTCGAAGGCTTTTGGAGCAGGTGGAGTGATGAGCAAATCAAGGAAATCGTGGAATATTCAAAAGAACAGGGAGTGCGTTTATTGTTCTGGAAGCACAGCAACCAACTGGGCACGCCGGAACAACGTGAGGAATTCTTTACGAGACTGCACCGCCTGGGAGTCGCCGGCGCGAAGATCGACTTTTTGGATCACGAGGCCAAGGAAGTAATCGACCACTACGAAGCTCTGCTCAGGAAGGCCGCCGAAAATCAAATGTTTGTCGATTTCCACGGGGCTAACAAGCCGACCGGGCGACAGCGGACCTGGCCGAATGAACTGGTGCGGGAAGCCGTCCGTGGTATGGAGAGCAGTTCGCTGCGCGAGCGTGCCCAGCACGAAACGATCCTGCCTTTCGCCCGTTATCTCGCCGGCCCCGCCGACTATACAACGATGCACTTCGGCGACCGCCGAGGCGACACGACATGGACACACCAAATCGCGAGTCTGGCCATCTTCGCCAGCCCGCTTTTGACGGTGGCGGCGCATCCACAGTCAATTCTTGACAACCCTGCGGTGGACGTAATCAAAAGTATCCCCGCCGTGTGGGACGAAACTATCGTACTGCCTGAGTCCGCCATCGGAGAGCTGGCAATCTTCGCCCGGCGCACCAGCCAAACATGGTTCCTTGCCGTAATGTGCGGCCCGGAGGCGAAGACGATTCAGGTGCCGTTGTCGTTCCTCGTCGAGGGCCCATATAACGCATCGCTGGTTTGCGATGACAAGGAAAATGACGCTACGGTAGTTATGAAAAACAGAACCGCTCAGCGAGGCGATACACTCACTATCGAAATGAGCAATGGTGGCGGCTTCGTAGGACGGTTCTCGAAAGAATAAACAGACTTGGATTCTCTGAAGAATATTTCTGTTAAAAGCAGCTTTTTGTTAATTATCTTAGCTGTTGGAAGCTGCAAGGCCGTAGATGGATCGAAACCTGAAAAAGCAGGGTCGGACATTCAGGCGGTTATGTCGTCTAATAAACATATTAATCGATATGCACTTGTAAACCGTCATAAGATCACGCTGGACAGGCCCGATCCCCTGACTCCTCTGAGCGTGGGCAATGGCCGGTTCGCTTTCACCGCCGATATCACCGGACTGCAAACATTTCCCAACTTTCATCAACAGGGTATACCGCTATGCACACAATCCGAGTGGGGCTGGCACACTTCGCCTAATCCTAAAGGCTATAAGATGTCGGACGTCCTGGAGGATTATAATGTTGCAGGCCGGAAGGTGCCGTATGCGTCGGATGGAAATTGCCCCGGCGGATATTCGCCCGCCGCCACTTGGCTGCGCGCCAACCCGCATCGTCTGCATCTCGGACGGATCGGATTTAGCCTGACCAAATCCGACAGCTCGACGGCTGGCATCATTGACTTGACCGATACCTCACAGGCTCTGGACTTATGGAGCGGTCTGCTTAGCAGTAAGTTCGAAATTGAAGGCTTGACGGTTAAGGTCATTACGGTCTGTCATCCTGAACGCGACGTATTGGCGGTTCGTATCGAATCGAAGCTTCTATCGGAAGACCGGCTGGCAATCTTGCTGGCATTTCCTTACGGCAAGGAAGACTGGAGAGACGCAGCAGATTGGGATCATCCGGACCGCCATACAACCCGGCACGAAATCGCTGACGGTTCAGCCGATTTGACTCGGATACTCGATAACGACCGTTACTATGTCCGCATCGCCTGTTCGACTGGCGGCGGGATTCGAGCCAAATCTCAGCACGAATATGAGATTCATCAACAAGATGGTCAATCACTTGAAGTTGTGTTTGGATTTTCGCCGACAAAGATCAACGAGACGCTGCCTGATTTTCAGTCGGTTCGTAAAGCGGCGGCAGTTCACTGGCAGCATTTCTGGACCACTGGAGGAGCAATAGATTTTTCCGAATGCACCGACCCGCGCGCCAAGGAATTGGAACGCAGAGTCGTGCTGTCTCAATATTTAACCGCAATAAACTGCTCCGGCTCAATGCCGCCTCAGGAAACGGGGCTGGTCCTTAATAGCTGGTTCGGCAAATTCCACCTTGAGATGCACTTCTGGCACGCGGTTCATTTCGCTTTGTGGGACAGGATTGAATTGCTTCAGCGCAGCCTGCCCTGGTACGAGTCGATTCTCCCGGAGGCTAAATCCACCGCCAAGCTCCAGGGTTATAAGGGCGCTCGCTGGCCGAAGATGACCTCGCCCGACGGCCGAGACAGTCCCAGCACGGTCGGTGTGTTTTTAATCTGGCAGCAGCCGCATCCGATTTACTATACCGAGCTGTGCTATCGGGCTCACCCTGACAAAGCGACTCTGGAGAAGTACCGGCGTATTGTCTTTGAGACGGCTGAGTTTATGGCATCATATCCTGTCTGGGATGAACAAGGCGAACGTTTCGTGCTAGGCCCGGCTTTGATCCCGGCACAGGAAAGTTACGGGCGCGACAGATCCACAAACCTTAATCCGACTTTTGAGCTGGCTTACTGGTATTGGGGATTGGATACGGCTCAGAAATGGCGGCAGAGACTCGGACTTCAGCGTAATCCGGACTGGGATAATTTGATAAAACAGCTTTCCCGGCCGACTATTCGTGACGGCTTCTATACTGCAATTGAAACGCCACCCTACACAATCTACAAAGACCATCCGTCAATGGTAGCGGCGTTCGGATTCGTGCCTCCGACACCTTTGATTGATCAGGACATAATGAAACGGACGCTGGAGCATATGATGGAGAAATGGGACTGGCCGAGCACGTGGGGCTGGGATTATCCTATGCTCGCTATGACGGCGGCAAGACTTGGTGGGCCGGAAAAAGCGGTCGATGCGCTGTTCATCGAATCGCAGAAGAATCGCTACTTGGCCAATGGTCATAATTATCAGTCCGCCAGGCTGCCGATGTATTTACCGGGCAACGGCGGCTTGCTCTCAGCGGTAGCCATGATGGCGGCGGGCTGGGACGGCTGCCCTGAACGTCCGGCGCCCGGTTTTCCGGATAATGGGAAATGGAACATACGATGGGAAGGGCTAAAACGCATGCCCTGAATGAGAATGAAGAAGATACAAATTGCATTGACGAGTAAGTTTATCCTGCTGGTCTTATTGTTCGGTTACAACTCGGCATTATCCATGGCCGAGAAGCCACTTCGACTGGTTATTGTTGGCGACTCGACGGTTTGTGAATATCCACCAGACCATGCCTGTCGCGGATGGGGACATTATATCCAGGACTATTTCAAAGATACGGTGCACGTGATAAATCTTGCTCGGAGCGGACGCAGCACCAAGACATTCATCAACGAAGGGCTCTGGGCTAAAACATTGGAGGAAAAGCCCGACGTTCTGCTGATTCAGTTCGGCCATAATGATTCGCATAACCCTGACAGGCCGGAAGCTACCGATGCCGCGACGGATTTCCGGGACTATATGCGGCGATACATCGATGAAGCGAGGGCTATCGGTGCAAAACCCATTTTTGTAACACCGGTGCAGCGGCGCACGTATGGTTCGAACGGCAGGCTGGACAACAGTCTGATTATCTATGCGGATGCAATGAAGGCGGTCGCGGCCGAGAAGAAAGTAGGCGTGATTGACTTGAACGCTTCGAGCGGCAGGCTCTACGAGCAATTAGGTCCGGCCGCGAATGACATTGTAGCCAATGCTCCGGATGATCGCACACACTTCAACGAGAGTGCCGCTCGCATGATGGCACATCTGGTTATGCAGGAGCTGACTCAGGTCGAACCGAGCCTTGCGAAACAACTGTCGCCGGAAGGGCCGGCAACGTTGGGCAGGATCGCAGACAAGCCGCTCTTTCGCGATCCCGTGCATGATGGTGCGGCCGATCCGGTGCTCTGCTGGAATCGAGCTGAGAAGAAATGGTTCATGTTTTACACCAACCGCAGAGCGAACGTGCCCGATACGCCGGGAGTTTCATGGGTACACGGCACAAAAATCGGCATAGACGAGTCCTCGGACGGCGGTGCTACATGGAAGTATCGGGGCACGGCAAACATCAACTACGGCCAGGGTCAGTACAGCTATTGGGCGCCGGAGGTGATTGAACATGCTGGAATTTATCACATGTATCTGACTTTCGTGCCGGGGATGCACACCGACTGGTCTGGAACGCGTGACATCATCCATCTGACAAGTAAGGATCTGCTGAGCTGGAAATACGAATCTGTGCCGGAGCTCTCCTCCAACAGGGTCATCGACGCCTGCGCCATGCGGCTGCCGGACGGCACGTGGCGCATGTGGTGCAACAACGAGGTCGATAGAAAATCAATTTATTATGCTGACAGCCCCGACCTTTACAAGTGGGAAGATAAAGGCAAGACTATGGGTGAGCGCCCGGGTGAAGGCCCTAAAGTCTTTAGCTGGAAGGGCTGCTGCTGGATGGTCGTTGATGTTTGGCAAGGTCTCGGAATCTATAAATCGCAGGACTGCCTGAAGTGGACAAGGCAGGCGAAGAATCTGCCCCGAAGAGCCCGGGCAGTGTCCCGACGACCAGGTCAAAGGCGGTCATCCGGATGTGGTCGTCTCTGGCGACCGCGCATACTTATTCTATTTTACGCACCCCGGCAGGCAGAATCCGGATGAAAAAGAGGACGCTTACGAACAGAGACGCAGCTCGATCCAGGTTGTCGAGATCGAATATAAGGACGGCTGGCTTACCTGTGATCGTGACAAGCCCGCTTACATAAATCTTAAAACTAATAAGACAAATGATTAAATTGCTTTATAAAACAATGACAGCTTTGACCATAACAGCGTTACTTTTTTCCGTTGGCCCTGTACAAGCACAACGTCAAATGGAAACACTTGGTCGCGGCGTAGTCGCAATAAATCAGGGCGATGGACAAGTATATGTCGGATGGCGTATGCTGGGAACCGACCCGAATGATATCGCTTTTAATCTCTACCGAGCTACTGGAGTTGGCCCGGCAGTGAAGCTGAACGACCAGCCCATAACACAAAGCACAAACCATGTCGATACCGACGTCGATTTGGGTCTATCAAATTCTTATTTTGCCAAACCCGTGCTGGAAGGCCAGGAGCAGCAGGCATCTGCTGTTTATACGTTGACAGCAAACGCGCCTGTGCAACCTTATATCACAATACCGCTTCAGACTCCGGAAGGTTATACCCCGAACGACGCTTCAGTTGGCGATCTGGACGGTGACGGCGAGTACGAGATTGTGTTGCACCAGACGTCGAGGGGTTGTGACAATGCACGGAGCGGCATAACGGGTGAGCCTATTTTCGAAGTTTACAAGCTGGACGGCACTTTTTTATGGAGGATTAGTTTGGGAAAAAATATCCGTGAAGGCGCTCACTATACTCAATTTATGGTTTACGACCTGGATAGTGACGGCAAAGCTGAGTTTGCCTGTAAGACGGCCGACGGGACCATCGACGGACAAGGCAAAGTCATTGGTGACGCTGATGTAGATTACCGTAATTCGAGGGGCTATATTCTTGAGGGGCCGGAGTATCTTACAATATTCGACGGCCTGACCGGCGCTGCACTTGTCACGACCGATTATATTCCTCCCCGGCATCCGGACACACTTTATCCGACACCTCAGCAGATAGAGGATATATGGGGCGATGATTATGGCAACAGAGTCGACCGGTTTCTGGCCTGCATCGCGTATCTCGATGGCGAAAGACCGAGTCTGATAATGTGCCGCGGTTATTATACACGAACCGTGCTGGCGGCCTGGAACTTCAGAGACGGCGAATTCACGCATCTATGGACCTTCGACAGCGACGATGGCACTGGCGGTAATATAGACTACAGAGGACAGGGCAATCATAATCTCAGCGTCGGTGACGTCGACGGCGACGGCAAAGATGAAATTATCTGGCGAACGAGCGACAACTCGGAGCTGCGGATATTTACGACGACAGTGCCCACCGACCATCGTTTTTATACGCTGATGCATGACCCTGTTTACAGACTGAGCGTGGCTTGGCAGAATGTTGCGTATAATCAGCCCACTCAACCAGGTTTTTATTTCGGTGAAGGCATGACGGCACCGCCCCGTTCTGATATAGTATTGATAAAGACTGGTGATTAAACTTTTAATAGAAAGGAGCAGTTATGGAAAAGAACATACATAGCTTTACGAAACTAATTTACACTCTGGCATTTATTCTGCTGTTGCCGTGCCTGGTTCAGGCGGGCCAGTGGTCTCTTGTCTGGTCGGATGAGTTCGATTATGCCGGGCTGCCGAATGAAGGCAAATGGGATTACGAGCAGGGCTTTATCCGCAACGCCGAGTCGCAGTATTACACGAAGGCACGAAAGGAAAACGCGCGTGTTGAGAACGGCCATCTTATCATCGAAGCAAGAAAAGAAGACTGGCCAAATCCGGATTATAAACCCGGTTCGTCGTCAAGAAGATCACGAAGCTCACGTGAAAAAGCAGACTATACTTCCGCCAGTCTTATCACGAGGGGCAAGGCGAGCTGGACACACGGGCGAATTGAGGTCAGGGCGAAATTGCCTGCCGGAAGAGGTGTATGGCCTGCCATTTGGATGCTGGGAACTAACATCAGGGAAGTTGGCTGGCCCAGGTGCGGTGAGATCGATATCATGGAATACGTCGGTTTCGATCCCAACACGATTCACGCTAACGTCCATATGGCCAAATACAATCACGCCAAAGGGACAGGCAAAGGCTCAAAGATTAGGGCGGACAAGCCTTACAACTCGTTCCATACGTATGCCGTAGAATGGACGCCGAAACGAATGGACTTTTTCTTCGATGAGCAAAAATACTTTACCTTCGAAAACGAGCACAGCGGTGTAGATGCCTGGCCTTTTGACCAGCCGCACTATTTGATTCTCAATCTGGCGATAGGAGGAAGCTGGGGCGGTCAAAAGGGAATCGATGAAAGTATTTTCTCCCAGCAGTTTCTTATTGACTATGTGAGAGTGTATCAGAAGAAGCAGTAAAACATATTGAACCGGAGAAGAAACGTTATGAATCGCAAAAGGTTTCGATCATTGATATTTCTTTTTGTGCTGTTGGGTGTTGCTTCATCTTATATATATGCCGCCGGCGATTCTGCTGTAAAGATGTGGGAGCAGGACGTCGTGATTCCGACTTACCTGGCCGGGGATCCCGAGCCCAATCCGATGTTCTATTTCGGCAGGGCCTCACAGGGGGCCGAAGGCAGGATATATCCCTATCCTCTTTATGACAAGCTTACCGGCGTAAAAAAGGACAAGACCTACAAGATGGTTTACCTCGAGAACGAGTATGTTAAAATCGGAATTATGCCGGAAATAGGCGGCCGCATCTTCGAGGGCGTCGACAAAACCAACGGCTACGACTTTTTTTATCGCCAGCACGTCATTAAGCCGGCTCTGATCGGCCTTATCGGCGCATGGATTTCCGGCGGTGTCGAATGGAATATTCCGCATCACCACCGCGCCAGCACGTTTATCCCCGTACAGCATCTTTTCGAAGAGAATAAAGACGGCAGCAAGACCGTATGGGTGGGCGAGCTGGAAGTCCGGCATAGAATGCGTTGGGCCATAGGTTATACGCTCAGGCCGGGCAGATCTTATCTTGAGGTTTCCCTGCGAATCCTTAATCGCACGCCGGTGGTCAATTCCTTTCTTTGTTTCGCAAACGTGGCGGTTCACGCAAATGAGAACTATCAGGTCATTTTTCCTCCCAGCACGCAGCACGTTACCTATCATTCGAAGCGACAGTTTACAACCTGGCCGATAGCCACCGGCAGATATAGCGGATCCGACTTCCGTAATGGTGTGGACGCGAGCTGGTATAAAAATCATATCTCCTCATGCTCGATGTTTGCCTGGAACTACAAGGACGATTTTTTCGCCGGCTATGACCACGGGAAAAAAGCCGGGACGATGAGCGTTGCCGACCATCATATTGTGCCGGGTAAAAAACTCTGGACCTGGGGCAACGGCCCGAACGGCCGGATGTGGGATGACATACTTACCGACGAGGACGGCCCTTATGTCGAGCTGATGGTCGGCGCCTATTCCGACAACCAGCCGGACTATAGCTGGATGCAGCCATACGAGGTCAAGTCGTTCAAGCAATACTGGTATCCGTTCCGTGACATCGGCGGCGTGAAAAATGCCAATCTCGACGCCGCTGTGAATCTTGATGTTCTCGAAGGCCTGACCGCTAACATAGGATTCTATACTACTTCGGTGCATAAGAAAGCGACGGTTGTGCTCAAAGCGGCGGATAAAGTTCTGCTCCAGGAGGTAGTGTCCATCGATCCTGGCGCGCCTTATTTAAAGCAAGTCTCAATCCCTGCCGGCACAGACCAACACAATCTTCTCGCTTCGATCTCAGCGGACGGCAAAGAGCTGGTTGCTTACTCTCCGATAAAGCTGGAGCCTGAGAAAATGCCGGAACCGGTCGAAGCGCCTCAGTCACCGGAGGAGATCAAAACCAACGAGGAATTGTATCTTACCGGCCTGCGCATCGAGCAGTTCCACAATCCCGCCCTTGATCCGGATCCGTACTGGCTGGAGGCCCTGCGCCGGGACCCGGGTGATGTAAGGGTAAACACCGCTCTCGGCATTAATTACCTGAAGCGGGCGCGTTTCGAGGACGCCGAGAAATTGTTCCGCAAGGCGCTCGAGCGGCTGACGGCGAAATATACAAGCCCGAAAAATGGCGAGCCTTTTTACTATCTCGGAGTAGCCTTAAAAGCACAGGGCAAAGACAAAGAAGCTTTTGATAATTTCTATAAGGCCACATGGAGCGACGCCTGGCGGGCGGCGGGATATTACTCGCTGGCAGAGATGGCCTGCGCACGGGGTGACATGGCCGCCGCTCTGGACTTCGTGGATCGCTCGCTCGAAGCCAACGCGCTGAATATCAGGGCACTAAATCTGAGAGCCGCGATTCTGCGCCATATGGGGCAGGTGAACGATGCCCTTGAGGTATTAACATTAGCTCGTCAGATAGCCGATCCTCTCGATGTTCGGATTATGGCCGAACGGTGGCTGGCGACGAAAAGTTCCAATGATGCCAGGGCTATGGTATCTGTGATGAATGAGCATCCTGCGACTGCCCAGGAAACTGCCGCGGAATACTTCAATGCCGGTCTTTGGCAGGACGGCTCGGAAGTCCTTTCGAAATTGATTGAGGCTACTGCGGATAAATCCAAAATATCGCCAATGGTCTATTATTATCTTGGCTATTTCGCACGGAAAATGGGACAGGCGAAAAAGGCTTCGGAATACTACAACCTTGCCGCTCAAATGTCGCCGGACTATGTTTTTCCGTTCCAGCATGAAGCCATAGC
>JAFGPJ010000370.1 GCA_016936275.1 Sedimentisphaerales bacterium | reverse complement strand
AAGGTATGATACAAGAAGAACTCGGAGCAAAAAGTGAAGCACTTTCTGCTTATAAACAGGCTTTGGAAGCGGGCGGGGACAGATTGTCACAGAAGGCCCGGCAGCGAATAGAAACTGCTATTGGGCGTGTTTCGTCTCAGTGACAATGAGGAAAAAATGGAGACCCGTAAAGCGTTTTTCGCTTTATTCGGGTAATCTTAAACGGAGATAATAATGGCAGAAGAAAAACCCATGGCTTCGAGCATGATGTCACGGCCGGTCGGACCAAGGCCCCCCGCGGCAGCCTCGCTGACAGCGAAAGAGGTTTTCGGGATATTACGCCGCCATATATTGCTGATAGTCTTTTTCACTGCTTTGGGTTTGGGTGCAGGAGGTGGAATCTGGAAGCTCCTGCAGATGCGTTACCCAAGATACACCGCTAAAACTTTTATTCAGGTCTTGCCGCCGACGGAAAAAGACCCGATGACAATCGGGACCGTTCAGTTGCAGAAGGATATTTTATACGGTTATCGCCAATCCATAGCAAACCTTATTAAACAACAAAGCTCACTTGAAGATTTGCTCAACAGAGACAATGTCAAAGAGACCAGGTGGTTTAATCGCTTCAGCGGTGACAGGAGAAGGGCCGTAAATTATCTAAACAAGCATTTTGGTGCTTATGCTCACCGAGACAGCGAGTTCGTTGAGATATCTATGACCTGTGGTGCCGCCAAGGAAGCAGCGGATATCGTTAATGAAATGCTGAATTTGTTCCTTGCTACCAGAGGAGACACCGAACAGCAGGAAATATCAAAAAAGCTCAAAGGTCTTGAAGATCAGCGTCTTCGAGTCCAGAGCGAATTGGATGCGGCCAATAAAGGTCTGGATGATATTCGTGCGGCATATAACCTGACAGATCTCGAACTGCCTGTAGGGCGTTATTTCCAGCACACGATAACAATTAGGCTGAACGATCTCGAGCTACAGAAAAACGAGCTTGATCTGGCGATAAAACAGCTCCAGGCTGATATCGGTAATCTTCAGGAGCTGGCGACCGGGCCGATTACCGAGCAGATTGAATTTCAGATAGAGCGGGATCCTGTGATGCTTAACCTCGCCCAGCAGCTTGCTTTTTTGGAAGCCCAGCTTTCGGGCAGACTTACAAAGTTCGGTGAAAATCACAGAGATGTGCGCCAGGCAAGAGAGCTGATAGAAGAGACCAAAAAAAGAAGAGAGCAGAGGAAAGATGAAATCGCAAATCAAACCCGGCGGGCAAACCTGGAGAACGCACGGGACGGCCTGATTGTCCTGCAAAAAAGGTTCGAGGAGCTTGAGGCTCTCCGTCAGGAAGCAGAAGCACAGAAGAAAGAGCTTGATCTCGCCCGTATACAATATGAAAAGAGAGTAAAAATAAGAGATGAAAGACTCGCTATGCTCGACTCGATCAAAGAGCAGGTTGAGAAATTCAAGATAATGTACAATGATCCCGAGACACCGAAAGTGCTGGCTGTCGGCCTGGCTCCGATACCGCTGGAAATGGTGTTTACCCGCCAGTGGTGGCTTTGGTTCCCGAGCGGAACGATGTTGGGCCTGCTGCTTGGTTTGGCTCTTGCGTTTCTTGTTGAGCTTGCCAACGACCTCGTGCGAACACCGAGCGACGTTGCCAGGTTCCTGCGTATTCCGCTTCTTGGGATTATCCCCGATGCCTCTGAAGATAGCCAGATTAGCCGCCGGGTAGAGCTGTGCCATGTGGTTCGCCAGGCGCCATATTCGGTCACGAGCGAATCGTATAGACAATGCCGGGCAAACCTGAAGCTGTCCGGGCCTCCGGAATCGTTTAAGACTTTGCTTGTAAGTAGCGGCATGGCGCGGGACGGCAAGACTTCCATGGCGGTAAATCTTGCAACGACCTTTGTCGCCACGGATAAAAAAGTGCTGCTAATCGATGCTAACTTCAGGCAGCCGAACCTGCACTTGCTGTTTCCGAAAGCACAAACCGAAGGTTCGGCGGAGTCTTTTGATTTTGGTTTGAGCAGTATCCTGATGCACCAATGCACTTCGTCAGAAGCAGTCAGGCCAAGCGGCATAGAAGGGCTTGATATAATCGAATGTGGGCCGTTGCCTGCTAATCCGGCGGAGTTACTAAGTAACGCGAGAATGGAAGAGCTGCTCGCCAAACAGCGCACGAACTACGATTATATCATTATCGATGGTCCGCCAGTGCTGTTGGTTAGTGACGCCAAAGTGCTCGCCGGGCTTGTCGATGCAACGCTGCTGGTATTCAATGCTGCGGCAACAAGCAGAGGCGCCGCCCAAAGAACAATCCGTGAATTGAGAGAAGTCAATGCCAGAATAGTCGGCTGCGTGCTCTTTGCCGCGAGGTCGATCAAGGGCGGCTATTTCCAGGAACAGTTCAAATCTTACAGGAAATACCAAAAAAAGGCGCGACTTGCGGGTAGCACTGCCTGAGCATGACAGTTATAATGTACAACACTTGTAAATATCTTTTATCCTGTAAGTCGAATTTCTTTTGGAGGCTGATTTGATGGAGAAGTTTTTGGTTACCGGCGGGGCCGGCTTTATCGGTTCGAATATCTGTAAGAGGCTCGTCTCGCAAGGCTGCTTTGTAAGAGTTGTTGACAATCTTCTCACGGGCAAAAAAAGCAATCTTGCCGACGTGATGGACAAAATCGAATTTATCCAGGCCGATATGGGCGATTCGGAGGTCGCCCGGTCGGCTGTTAAAGATATCGACGTCGTTTTGCACGAAGGGGCGCTGCCATCGGTGCCCGTTAGCGTTGAAAATCCCGCCGACACTCATCAGCATTGTATAAATGCGACCTTCACACTCCTTTTGGCCGCTCGCGATGCCGGCATTAAACGTTTCGTCTATGCGGCAAGCTCCTCAGCTTACGGTGATTCTCCAACCTCGCCCAAGGTCGAAACGATGCCTACCAGCCCTCTTTCACCCTATGCGGTCGCCAAACTCACCGGCGAATATTATTGCTCGGTCTTCTACAATATCTACGGCCTTGAAACCGTTTCACTGCGGTATTTCAACGTCTTTGGACCACAGCAGGATCCGGCGAGCCAATATGCCGCTGCAATCCCTGCTTTTGTGATGGCCATTTTAAAAGATGAACCGCCCACCATTTACGGCGATGGCGAGCAGAGCCGTGATTTTACGTATATAGATAATGTCGTTGATGCCAACTTTCTGGCCGCTCGGGCGAACCAAACTAAAGGCGAAGTTATAAATATCGCCTGCGGTCAGGCTGTCACCGTAAATGAAATCATCGATATGATTAACGAACTTTTGGGCAAGAACGTAAAGCCCATATACACCGACCCGCGACCCGGAGACGTAAAACACTCCTTAGCAGACATTACAGTAGCAAAGGAACTTATTGGTTTCGAACCTACAGTATCTTTCCGTGAAGGCCTACAGCTTGCGATCGATTGGTATCGTGAGAATTTAATATAGGTAGTTCGGTCAGTTTAGTTTTTCGCCTTCTAATCGGGCGACTGCTACGGCGCCGCAGGCGTCTCCCCATACGTTTACCGCCGTTCGGAGCATGTCTAAAATTCGGTCCACGGCTAAAATCATTCCAATACCTTCGAGTGGTAGATTTACTGCCCTTAACACGATTACGATAGTAACGAGCCCAGCGCCAGGGATAGCTGCGGCTCCTATTGAAGCAAGCGTTGCCGTGAGCATAATAACCATTTGCTGGCCGATGCTGAGGTCGATCCCGTATGCCTGGGCAATAAACATCGCTGCAACTGCTTCGTATAAAGCCGTGCCGTCCATGTTCACAGTAGCTCCCAACGGCAGCACAAAACTCGTCACCTTATTGGACACGCCGGTATTTTCCTGCAGGCAGTCCATCGTAATTGGTAGCGTTGCAGCGCTGCTGGCCGTACTGAAAGCCGTTGCAACGGCGCTGAAAACGTCTCTGATAAACTTTAATGGTGAGTATTTGCCGAGAGTTTTCAACAAAATCGGCAGCGTTACGCAGGCGTGTATGGTTAGACCCAAAACCACGGTGGCCATATAGACTATCAGAGGTTTGATGACAGACAATCCCATCGAGCCGATTGTATGGGCCATCAGGGCAAACACTCCGAAAGGCGCCAGGCGCATAATCCAGTCGGTAATTTTCATCATCACGGCATTGAAAGCTTCGAAGAAAGTTATCAACGACCTGCCTTTTTCCCCGATGCTGCTGATAGCAACGCCTAACAGCAGAGAGAAGAATATGACCGACAGCACTTGGTCCTTTGCCATGGCATCGAATAAATTTGCCGGAATAATGTCCCTAATAATGGAAATTACCGAAGGTACTTCTCCGCTGGACAAATCGGCACCTGCCTCAATACCTATATCCACACCGATCCCCGGCTTCATCAGATTGACTAAGATGAGCCCGACGCTCACGGCCAGAGTTGTCGTAGCCATGTAATAAATAAACGTCCTCAACCCGATCCTGCCTAATTTGCGAACGTCGCCGAGGCTGACAATCCCCGCTACCATCGAGGCCAGAATCAGAGGTATGATAATCGCCTTGAGCAGCCGAATGAACATGTCCCCCACAATTTTTATATGAGCGGCTTTTTCCCCCAGCAGAATTCCAACCACTACTCCCAGAATGATGGCAATTAGAATTTGAGTGTGAACCTTTAGCTTCAAATACGGCTCCTCTATTGCAGTTGATTTTTCAATTCATTCGCATCTTGGATTAGCTCATCCCGGCTGATCTGCTTCCTGAGCGAAAGCTCGAAAGTCCATTCGTATAAATCTACGATTCTGTTCGGATTGACTATCTGGGCGAAGAAATCGAACGGGAAATGATCGTACCAGGGGCCTTTCAAATCTCGGTGGGTATTCAATGTCTCGTAGCCTTCCTTGCTGATACTCACACAATAGTCGCCGTACCAGTTAAAATTGACTGTCACGGGAGACTCGCCGATTTCCTCATCGTTCAGTGCGACCAATGCTCCCTGTGGTTTGGTATTGATTGTCAGTTTTCGCTCGACACAGCCGGCAAGAACTATAAGCACAAGCAGGCTCACGGCCGGCATTGCCATTACGTTGTATTTTCTCATAACATCTGTCCTTATAATATTTACGGCAGCTTTGTTGACTTATTATAAAAGAAAATCATAAACGGAAAAGCCTAAAGATAACGGATCTGTTTTTCAGTCAGCCGGTACACACCGGTCTCTGGCCCAGGCTCGCAGGCTTTGGACTCTTTCTGCAAGTGTTACGGAAATCGGCGGCGAATTCCTTATAGCGGATAAAATCAATTCCGTCGTCAAACCTGTTTTTTCGGAATATGCTTCATGAAGTGCGGAGATGACCGCCTGCTGGATTTCGGAGCCGCTGTAACCTGCAGACGCTCTGGTCAGAACTCCGAGGTCGAATTTTCCGGGGTCCCGGTTGTGTTTACGCAGATGAATTGCGAATATTTCTTTTCGCACTTTTAGGCTGGGCAGGTCGACAAAAAATATTTCGTCGAATCGGCCTTTGCGCAAAAGTTCGGGCGGCAGGGCCTCGATGTCGTTGGCGGTCGCTACTACGAAAACCGGTGCCTGGTGTTCCTGCATCCAGGTCAGGAGTGTGCCGAACATTCTTTGTGACAGACCTCCATCGGCGCTTCGGCTGGCCGCCGATGCAAAGGCTTTTTCAATTTCATCGATCCAGAGAACTACCGGCGACATCATTTCAGTCTGGCGCAGAGCGTCACGGAGGTTGCGTTCCGATTCGCCGATAAAGCTGGCGTATAAAGAACCCGGGTCCATTCTTAAGAGAGGCTGATGCCAGGCCGTTGCGATTGCTTTGGCGCAGAGGCTTTTGCCGGCCCCCTGCACACCGAGCATGAGCACCCCTTTGGGCGGTTGAAGGCCGAATTGCTCGGCCTTGGAATTAAAAGCGCCTTTACGCTGGTTGAGCCATTTCTTCAGCCTGCTCATTCCGCCGATTTCGCTCAAATCAAGCGGGGTTTGTATGTATTCGAGTAAACCGCCGCGCTGGATCATTCCCCGCTTGCTCGCGATGACTCTGTTTATATCGTTATCATCGAAGCGCCTGTCATCGATAACCGTATCGGTAATAATCCGTTCAGCCTGACGGCGTGTAAGTCCCCGAAGGTTGCGGACTATCGTATCCAGGCCCTTTTTTGTAATGCCGATCTCAATCGGTGTTTTGCGATGGCAACGCTGCAGCGTATCGCGGACAATTTCTATCAGCTCCTGCGGGCCGGGAAAAGAAATCTCGAAAGTTTTTGAATAAGACTTCACGACTTCGGGCAATGTGTCGTCGCAGTCGATCATAACGAATGTGTTGCCGTTCTGTTCGAAACGGTCGATCAGGTCGCGCAGTGCCCGCAGTGCCGAGCAGGCCTTGAGATGCTCGGCCAGGTCGAGAGCGACACAAATAGAATTCTGCTCTGTTTCAGCGAGGTAATGAAGGCCGGCTGTAGATGTTTCAGTGTCAGCAATAAAAGGACTGTCCGCGAGAAAGCCCTCTCTGACACCGCCGGCGACAGACCAAATCCACAGGCTGTGCTTTAAGTCGAGTGCGACCTGGCGTATTATGTTCAGGACGTAGCGTTCTTCGTATGTCACGATGGAAATACAGGAATCGTCCCCCTCGACAAGCTGCTCAAATCGTTCGGCATCGTCCATTTGACTCTTACTCCGGTTTATTTACACCCATTATAAAGAAAAAGCAAAAAGACAAAAGGGCAAATATTCATTATAAATCTTTTTGTGCCGGCAGTTTCCTGATATTGGCCGGCTAAATAGCTTGAAATGCCCTGCAGCAGGATTATAATGCGGACACCGTATTGGCATCGATATCGATAAACTGCGGGTTGACAGATGAGAAATGGATTTCGACGAATTAATTGTATCCTGCATTTCATTGGGGGGCTGCTGGAAATACTGGGGCTGGTTCTTTTCTTTCCGCTGATAGTCGTTTCCATCTACTGGGGGCAGAAGGGTGACGGCTGGATTACCGCGACAGCTTTTGTTGTTACGGCCATGATTTCATTTTCTCTTGGATTGGTGCTGCGTAACAAGTTCGAATTCGAAAAGCTCGATACGACCGGGTCCATGCTGATGTGCGCTCTCGGCTGGATTTTTGCCTCGGCGGTTGGAGCTTTGCCTTTCGTTATTGCCATCGGTTCGAACTATTTCGATGCCTACTTCGAAGCGATGAGCGGTTTTACAACCACCGGCTTTACCGTCTTTTCCGGGCTGGATAATATGCCGCGGAGCATCCTCTTCTGGCGGGCACTGATGCAGTGGCTGGGCGGCATAGGAATACTTTCTTTTTTTCTGATGATTACTTACCGGCCGAGCGGCGCTCATTACATGTTCGGTGCAGAAAGCCATAAAATTTCTTCGGCAAGGCCCGCGCCGGGATTATTTCATACCCTTCGAATAGTCTGGGCGATATATACGATGTTTACAGTATTCGCAATGGTGGTTCTTGCGATCGAAAAAATGCCGGTTTTCGATGCCGTCTGTCACGCTTTTACCGCTGTATCAACCGCCGGCTTTTCGACCCATGACAGCAGCATTGGCTTCTACCATTCGACAGGCCACCCCAATTATCGGTTAATCGAATATACCATCATATTTTTTATGATGCTGGGCGGCATAAACTTTCTCGTGCATTACCGCGTCTTGACCAGAGACTTCAAGGCCCTCTGGGACAATACCGAGATCCGCTGCTTCTGGCGGCTCATTGCTGGCTTTACCGCTGTTATAATTATCGACCGTCTCTATAAATCCGGTGCGTTCGGCGCGCTGTTTAGGGAAAGCACGCCCATCGATCTCGGCGAATTTGAGCAGACGTTCCGTCACAGCTTGTTCCAGGTCATGTCCATTCTTACAACGACGGGCTTTGCTACCAGGGATATCAGCTCGGATTTCTTCGGCGCAATGTCTAAACAATTGTTCCTGGCTATGATGGTAGTAGGCGGCTGTGTCGGCTCAACGTCGGGTGGTTTTAAGATTTTAAGGATCGTCATACTCAACCGGCTTATCTACCGCGAGCTTCTAAAGCTGAGAATCTCCGGCAGGGCATCGATTGGAGTGGTGATCGACAAAAAAATCGTGCCGGAAGATGAGGTGGGCCGCGTTGCCGCTTTGTTTTTCACCTGGATGGTACTGCTCCTGGCCGGCGGCGCAGTTACCGCTATTTGTACGAACCTGGGCCCGTTGGAATCGTTCTCGGGTATGTTTTCCGCCGTGGGAAATATCGGGCCGTGTTATATACCATCGGCGGATATGATTAAAATTCACCCTGTTGTAAAACTGACATATATTTTCGGCATGCTGGCGGGAAGGCTGGAAATCCTGCCGATCCTGCTGCTGTTTTCCAGAAAGGCATGGAGATAAATCAAAAACGCAAAATTGTTGAACTGCTGCAAGTATGTGCTTAGCTATGGAAAAGCCATCCCCATCCCGGTAAATGACAATTGGGATGACGATGGTTGCAAATACTGAGCGGCAATTGATTAATAGATTGGAGGTATAAAATGTACATTGTTGTTGCCGGCGGCGGAATGGTGGGCGGCGGGCTTGTTCGCAGCCTGCTGGATAATAAGCATGATGTAGTATTAATCGAGCAGCATAAGGAAATCTGCGACCAGCTATATGCCGAGACCGGTGTTATCGCGATTACCGGAAGCGCCACGAGCATTCAGGCCTTGACCGAGGCCGGCATCCGAAAGGCCGATGTCCTCGTGGCGGCGACCGGCAGAGATGCGGACAATCTTGCCTGTGCGATTTTGGCCAAGAGTTTCGAAGTGCCCAGGGTCATTGTCAGGATGAGGGACCCGGCGTATAAGAACGCCTATATCGTT
>JAFGPJ010000369.1 GCA_016936275.1 Sedimentisphaerales bacterium | reverse complement strand
CTCGCTGCCCGCAAGCGGTCATGACTGGATGTATCCTCATCGCTGGCACCGCCAGGGACATCGCGTCACACTCCTGGCCAGCAGCAACTACGATGAGCTCGAACGGGCCCTTCGTCTGCTGAGGGTTATTACCATGATGAAGCAGACTCGAATCCTCCTCTTTCCCCCGGCTCGCGGCACAGCGGCCGCCCAGTCCCCTGACCAGGTCAAGAAACGCCTGGGGGCCGACGTGTTGGCTGTAGAAGAGAAGGTATTCGACGAGATGATATCCGCTGTAGAAGATGAAGCAGTCCGTGCCGAAGCAGAAATCTGGACAAAGAACGCAAAAGAAATCGTCGAACCGAACAAAGAGGACATTAACAAGGCCGCCCGCATCAGTATAGCTCTGCAGTGTCTCATGGAGCAGGAAAAAGCACAGGGACTTGCAGTGGGCACGTGCATGGGATGGCTGTCGAAAGGCTTTCCCTGTTTGGGATTCGCACGCCTTCGCGACAGGGGCATCCCCGCAGCGTGCGAGGGGGACATGGATTCGCTACTGACCATGCTCCTGTTTCAATACGCAATAGACAAGCCCGGCTTCCAGGGCAACGCTACTTTCGATACATATCGCAATGCTTTGTGGACCGCCCATTGCACGGCGCCTCTGAAGATGGACGGCCCGGACGGCAAAGAAGCACCCTACCTGCTTCGAGGCCATTCCGAGGTCGGCGGCAGCGGCTGCGTACCCGAAATCCAGTACCGCCTCGGTGAGACCATTACTCGCTCCAAGCTGATCAATCTGGATACGATACTCATATCGAAAGGCAAGATTATCGAAGTACCGGCCAGGTCGGTCCATGGCTGCCGAACTCAGATTGTTACTGAAGTTCACGATGCTGCGAAGATGGTCGCCAACTGGAGCAGTGTACTTGAGACCGAGGATGCTATGACGCTGCTGCACCGTGTGGTGTTTTACGGCGATCACACCGAAAGCATGCACCACCTTGCACGGTTGATGGACATGAAAGTCGTCGTAGAAGGCTGAATGTAAGATTGACTAATGACAATTGACTATTGACTATTTGGTTGTAGTGCGTCTTTTTTGCTGTCGAGCATGCCTTTTATTAGTCAATAGTCAGTAGACAATAATCAATAATAAACAGATGCTCACTGGAATAGACTATTTCGTAGTTATATCGTATCTGGTCGGGACACTTCTCTTAGGGATCTATTTCAAAAAATTCGTGCACTCATCCACGGACTTTTTCCTCGGCGGCAGGATGCTCCCTTTCTGGGCGATCGGAATGTCGATCGTAGTCTCGGATATCGGGGCAATCGATTTTGTAGGCATTGCCGGCCAGTCGTATCGTTACGGGATTTCGGTGGGTAATTTCGACTGGATCGGATCGGTACCGGCAATGCTGCTGGCGGCGTTTATCTTCGTCCCATGCTTCTGGAAGAACAGGCTTTATACGATCCCCGAGTATCTCGGCAGACGATATAACGACGGCGTTCGAACGATTGCGTCGCTTACATGGATAGTCTTTTTCGCATTCAATCTCGGCATCATCTTCTGGGCAAGCGCTGTGCTGCTCGACTCGCTGATGGGCTGGCCCAGATGGGTTTCCATATTAGCTACGGCATCGGTGGTCGGGCTTTACACATTCTGCGGGGGACTTACCGCCGTAGTAATGACCGATGTCGTACAGATGATTATCATGTTTATCGGGGGAGGCGCGGTGGTATTTCTGGGATTCGTGAAAGCAGGCGGATGGAGCGGGCTGGTCGAAAAAATATCAGCCATGGGGCCTGCTTATCAGGATCATTTTGACTTGATACTCCCGGTCGATACGAAAACCCCCTTTCCCTGGACGGGAATTCTGTTCGGACTTACGTTCGTGATGGCCAATGCTTACATGATCGGCAATCAGTCGATTGTTCAGCGATGTTTTTCGGCAAAGAACGAATGGCACGCCAAAGCGAGCATGATTTTCGCCGCGTTTCTGAAGATGCTCATCCCGGTTCTTGTTCTGTTCCCGGGACTGATTGCACTCGTTGCTCATCCGAATTTGGACGATGGCGACCAGGCGTTGCCGACATTGATACGGACACTGCTGCCCCCGGGGCTGGGCGGGCTGATGTTTGCGGCGTTTCTTGCCGGGCTTATGTCCAGCATCGATTCTATGCTGAACTCGACGGCGACCCTCTGGACGAAAGACATCTATGAGAAATTCATACGCAAGAGCGCATCGGACAAACATTATCTTATGGTCGGAAGAATTGCCACGATTGTACTGCTGATTTTCGGAGTGATTACCTCACCCGTCAGCACACTTTTTCCCGGCATATACGTCGCGGTTCAGACGTTCCTGTCATTCTTTCAGGGGCCGATCTTCTCAATACTATTGCTCGGAATGTTATGGCGCAGGACAACGCAATGGGGCGGCCTGGTCGGCCTGCTGGGCGGGATGACGGCATCATGCCTTATGTATGTATTCAAAGATTCGCTGTTTACGATTGAGGACCCGTTTCTATATGTATCATGGTGGTCGTTTGTGGCGGGCCTGATTATTACGATGGTGGTAAGCCTTGTCACACAACCTCATCCGGTGACCCGTCTGTACGGACTTGTGTATAGATTGAATCAGCCGCAGGCAAATGGAGTGACATGAGACAGAAACAACTTTGAACTTCAAGCCGTTGCCCTGGAGACCGTGGTCTTAGTGATATATTTGATTTTATGTTGGATGCAACAATGGACGAACAAAACGAGAAAACAGCAAGAGACTCCGAACAAGCAAGAATGAGACAGATTAACTTTGCTCTGGGAATATTTGTCTGTTTCTTCGGTTCTGTTGTGCTGGTCTCGATGTTTTTTACCGAAACTTTCGTCGGCAAGATGACCAACCTCGGTGCCGGACTAATTCTCGCGGTAATCGGAGTTGGCATGATTGTGCGTTCAAAAACGAAGCCGTCCAATTCATAGTTGTGCTATTATCGCATAACATGTGAACTTGTAGATAAAATCAAAAAGGGTGGCAGCCTCAAATCCGAAGGCTTTGGGGATGGCCGGCAAAGCCATCCCCAAGCTGCGATTGAGGCTGCCACCCGGCCGAAACAGATCAAGAACACTTCATAGCCCAATGGGCCTTGTCGGCTATAACCTGACAACTTCTCCGGTTCGAGCGGATTCGTACGCCGCATCCATAATCTGCAAGGCCGTCTGTCCTTGGATCATGCTTGCCGAAGGTTCCGAGCGAGTTCGGATACACTCGATGAAATGCTTCATCTGGCGTGTGTACATTACCTGGTCGCAATGCTCCTTTCGTTCGGGCATTTCAGGAATGGTTTCTATCATGTCTTCGCCCGCTTTTATTTTGTAGCCTGTCGGAAACAGACTCGCATAACCCAGCGTCCCGAAAATCTGTGTCCCCGCTTCCGGCGCGTCCGCATGCGGATGCCACCAGCCGCTTTCAACGATTGAAACAGTGCCGGAGTCCCACGTAATCATCACCACCGAAGTGTCATCCACCTGGTAATCGCCAAATCTCGTGCTGATTTTGGCATAAACTTCTTTCGGCTGCGGATCGCCCAGAAGATACCGCACGGTATCGATAGCATGGACGCCCATGTCCACAAGCGAGCCTCCGCCGGCGAGAGCTTTATCGACAAACCAGCCCCCGGGCCCCCAGTTGACGTGAATCCCGTAGCCTTTGGTCTTGAAAATTTGGCCAAGCTTTCCCGATCGAATCAGATCGCGAACGTAATTGACCTCGGTATCGAACCGCCACATGTGCCCGACCATTAAGATGCGCCCCGTCCGGCGGCAACACTCTATCATTTCGGCGCCCTGCTGTGCGGAAACAGCCATCGGTTTTTCGACGAACACGTCCTTGCCGCTGCTCATGAACTCGACGGCGTAGGGAGCATGAAACTTGTTGGGCGTGCTGATAATCACCGCATGAATGTCCTTTCTATCCAGTAAACCGCCGATCCTGCCAGTAACTTGATCGATGCCGCATTCTTCGGCGAACGGCTTAGCCCCTTCACCATCCAAACTGCACAATGCACGCAATTTTATGCCGGGCAGCTCCCGTAAGCCGCGGGCATGATAATGGGCTATATAACCCGAACCTATCAGAGCAACGCCTATAGTTTCCATGTATTTTCCTTATTTGCTATTTCGACCTCCATGCGCTTTAAGGTAGAGTAATCATTGAAGTATTCGGCACATTCTATATAATGTTCCGGTTAAAGTAAAATTCTTCCTCGATTAATTTGAGGTGACAATGAATCCGTCCGATACATTCAGGACTTTTTTGGATTGCTGGAAAATTCAGTCGAATGACCGGCTTGCCTCCGATGGCTCGCAGATATCCAGGCCCGGATTCAAAACCAAACCCTGGTATAAAAGCCGGGTCCCTTCTACGGTTCTTTCGGCTCTGGTTGAAGCGGGAGAATATGCAGAGCCTTATTTCGGCAGAAACTTAAACAATATCCCGAAGAAGCGCTTCGAGCAGCCCTGGTGGTATCGCACTGAGTTCAATTTAAAGGATTTGAAAGCCAACGAGACAATACTTTTGAAATTCGACGGAATCAACTATGCGGCGAATATTTGGCTGAATGGAAGGTTTATTGCCGGGGCAGAATATATTTTTGGTGCTTTTAAGGCATTCAGCTTCGATATCTCCAAGTTCGTTAAAAAAGGCCGCAATGCTCTGGCCGTGCAGGTAATTGGTCCCAAGCCGGGTGATTTTTCCACCGGATTTGTCGACTGGAACCCTCCCGCCCCGGACCGCAATATGGGGATATTCCGCCCTGTGACACTTTGCCGATGCGGGGGCGTATCTATCGAAAATCCATTCGTGCGGGCCGACCCGGATGTAAAGACTCTCGATAAAGCAAGCATCATGGTCAGCGCCGAACTACATAACCATTCCGGCAAAACTCTTACAGGCATTCTCAAAGGCACAATTGAGTCGGCCTGCTTCGAGGAATCCGTCACGCTCACAGCCGGGCAGCAAAAAGTAATCGAATTTACTCCCGAAAAGTACAAAGATCTGCTGTTTCAAAAGCCGAGATTATGGTGGCCGCATGATCTGGGAAACCCGAACCTGTATGAGCTGCACCTGGAATTCAGAATCGATGAGGCAGTCTGCGATTCGTGCCGGACGGTGTTCGGTATTCGCCGGGTAGAGGATTACTTCAACGAACAGGGACATCGCGGCTTTAAAATCAACGGCAGGGAAATACTCATAAAAGCAGGCGGCTGGACCGACGACATGCTCCTTGCCGATACGCCCGAAAAACTTGAAGCCCAGATACGATACGTCAAACACATGAACCTTAACTGCATCAGGCTGGAAGGAATCTGGGGCAAAGACCATACCCTGTACGACTTGTGCGACCGTTACGGAATCCTGATGATGGTCGGCTGGAGCTGCCACTGGGAGCACCAGCAATATCTCGGCAAGCCGGTGGACGAGCGTTTCGGCGGCATCACAACTCCTGAAGACATCGACCTGATTGCGAAAAGCTGGCTCGACCAGTTGCTCTGGCTGCGAAATCACCCGAGCATTTTCGTCTGGGCCGTAGGCAGCGACAAAGTGCCTCATCCGGATTTGGAGAAAAGATACAAAGAAACTTTCGAAAAGAACGATCCCACCAGACCCTATCTCGCATCAACCGGCGGCGTCGGCAGCGAGCAGGCCATCATCGGAAGCGAAGTGATAGTCAGTGACATCAGCGGCCCGACGGGTGTTAAGATGCTCGGCCCTTACGCGTATACGCCGCCCGTGTACTGGTATGAAGACACAAAACGAGGCGGCGCATACGGATTCAATACCGAGACTGGCCCTGGAGCACAGGTGCCGGTCCTTGAAACCTTAAAGAAGATGATCCCCGCCGAAGAGCTCTGGCCGATAGGCGACTGCTGGGATTTTCATTGCGGCTTGAACGAGTTTTCAAATCTGGACCGATTCCGCCATGCCCTTGAGAACCGCTATGGGCCAGTCGATAATGTCGAACAGTTCGCCTACCGGGCGCAGATACTCAATTATGAGCTGATTCGCCCGATGTTCGAGGCGTTCCGCGTAAACAGACCGAAAGCGACCGGAGTCGTGCAGTGGATGCTCAACGCCGCCTGGCCCAAATTATACTGGCAGCTTTACGACTGGTATCTGGCGCCGACCGGCGCCTTCTACGGCACGAAAAAGGCATGTCGGCCATGCCAGTTGATATATAATTATTCGAGCCGTGCCGTACTGCTTGTTAATGATATGCAGCAACCCCTTAAAAAATCCTTCGCGGAAATATGCGTTTTGGATTTAGAGGCAAACGAAGTTCTGAACGAGAAGCTGAAAGTCGAGGGCAAACCGGAATCAGTGCAGGAGCTTTTAACGTTGCCGGACTTACCCAGCATTTCCGGCACATATTTTCTCGATCTTCGGCTCTTCGATTCGGATGCAGCACAAATAGCTTCGAATTTCTACTGGCTTAGCACGGAACCCGACATTCTCGATTATGAGGCGAAAGTTGTGCCATGGGAATACTACGCTCCGAGCAAACAGTTCGCGGATTTCACTCTTTTGAATTCTCTCGCACAAACAACGGTTGATATCCAGTATGAACTGAGAACAGAAAACGACAGCAACATTTTGTCGGTCGAATTGAAAAATACGGGCGGCAGTATTGCCTTTGCAATTGAATTGAATGCCGTTGATGCGAATACCGGCGCCGGCATCGTTCCGGTCTTCTGGCAGGACAATTATATAACGCTACTGCCGGCCGAATCCAGGACTGTCGAGGCAGTCTGCCAAAGGCAGATTTCAAATGTCTCGCTTAATATTAACGGATGGAACATCAAAAAATCATAATGAATTTCGAGAAGACCAAAGATGAGCAAAGAACAGCGAAATAATACGAAGCTCAGGCTTGCCGAACTGCTTGAGCTGAAGCGATGGAACACGCCCACAATCTATAACGGATGGGAGCAGATAACCGAGCGTAACAGCGCCAGAGAGAATTTTAATCTGGAGGTGTGTCATGATTTCATGCCGCAGATGGGGCCCATGTTGGGTTATGCTGTCACAGTCGTTATCGAGCCGGGCAATCTGGAACACGTCAAAGCCAATCCCAACGCATGGAGCGAATACAGGCAATATGTTGCCGAAGCGCAGGGCCCGAAGATTGTGGTGGTTCAGGACATGGACAAGCCGGTAGCATTCGGCTCGTTCTGGGGTGAAGTCAACAGCAATATTCATCGCGCCCTGGGGTGTGTCGGCACAATCACGGACGGGGCGATTCGGGACGTGGATGAAATGAACAATGCCGGTTTTAAAGGAATTGCCCGTCAGTTTTGCGTGGGACACGCCAAAGCTTTTCCGGTACGATGGGGCTGCGACGTGACGGTTTTCGGATGCCCGATTCAGCCAGGCAATTTGATTCATGCCGACAAGCATGGCTTTCTGGTAATTCCCGAGCGCGACCAGGGCCGCCTGCTTGAAGCCGCCCGGTTTATGGACTCGAACGAATGTCAAACTTTGATATCTGCGGCACGAAATTCACAGGGCAAGACGACGCAGGAGATTCTTAAGGCGATTGACCGGGCAGCAAGCAAATTTATTCATAACACCGAGGAGAAATATGGCCAAAAAGATAAATAAAGGCGTGAACATAGTTGTCCTCGACGGCTTCACACTTAATCCCGGCGATTTGAGCTGGGAGCCTCTGGCCGCTCTGGGCGAATTGAAGGTCTATGACCGGACACCTTACGAGAAAGTGCCGGACAGGGCACGAAATGCACAACTCGTTATAACCAACAAAGCGCTGCTGACAGGAAACATCATCGAATCTCTGCCCGAACTTACGTATATCGGCGTGACTGCAACCGGCTGCAACGTCGTGAATATCGAAGCCGCCCGCAGGCGGTCGATCACGGTGACAAACGTGCCCGAATACGGAACGACTTCGGTCGCCCAGATGGTCTTTGCCCATATTCTCAATCTCTGCCTGCACGTCGGTGAACACAGCCAATCGGTTTCACATGGGGCATGGGCGAAATCGCCGGATTTCTGTTACTGGGATTTCCCTTTAATAGAATTGGCAGGCCTGACATTAGGAATCATAGGCTACGGGCGGATCGGACGGGCCGTGGCTCAACTGGGATCCGCCTTTGGGATGCACGTCTTAGTGAATGACATCACCACACCGTCAGACCTGAACGGCGACGTCAAAGCAGTCGATTTAAACACACTGTTTCGCCAGAGTGACGTAATTAGTCTGCACTGTCCTCTAACACCGCAGACGGAAAACCTGGTTAGTCGGCAGCGATTGAAGCTGATGAAACCAACGGCATTCTTCATTAATACCAGCCGCGGACCTTTGGTCGAAGAGCAGGCTTTAGCAGAGGTTTTGGACGGCGGACTTATCGCGGGCGCAGGGCTGGACGTGCTTGAACAGGAACCTCCGGCTGATAACAATCCTCTCTTTGCAGCACGAAATTGCTATATCACACCTCACATTGCCTGGGCTACTGCTTCTGCCCGAGAACGTCTGATGCTGATAGCCGTTGAAAACGTCAAAGCATTTCTCAGCGGCAGTCCTCAAAACGTCGTTAGTTAAGGATACGTATATTTTGTTGTTACAAAACACAGCAGATGTCAACGAAGCGTCAGAGTAATAGAAGTTCAAATATGAACGTACCGGCAGTGATAATGGTGGTATTTACAAAGCGTCCTGCATGCTGTGGATAATCATTTTCATAAACCGGCGGATAAATGCAGATTTTAAGTCGTATTCCGTATATGCCAGCTTATTTTGATATCGGTGCATAGCATAGATATAGCCGCGTAGCGAGACGGATTTATATTAATGGAACTGCTGGTTGTTATTGCCATTCTTATGGCGAATCTAATACGTTTTGCCCATCCATTTTGAAGGAACATAATAAGGCAAGCGAGCCAGGTACAATGCAATGTCAATCGTTATTACCTTTACCCTCTTTGGAACCTCAATATATCGCGGCGCGAAATTCAAGATAGCCTTTATGCCGGCCTCTACCAAATTATTGGCAACTTCCTGTACCGCCTCTCCAGGAACGGCGATAATACCGAGATTGATTTGGCGATCTTTCAATGTTCTCAGGTATGCAACATCTTCGACAACCAGGCCGTTTAATTTCTTTCCCACTTTCCCCTTGTCGATATCAAATGCAGCGGCAATCTCAAGCCAATACCGGTTAAAACCGGGATAAGATAATATCGCCGAACCTAAGTTGCCCACACCTACCAATGCAGCCTTTCGTGTGACATTTAATTTGAGTATTTCCCTGATACGGCTAACTAAATTCTCGACATTATATCCTACTCCACGAGTTCCGAAACCACCAAAATAGGAGAGATCCTTCCGTATTTGCCACGGAGAGATGCCGAGAAAGATGGCCAGTTCCGTACTTGAAACACACTTGACTCCCATTTCTGACAAGTGAATCACCCTTCGGAGGTAGATAGGCAATCGTTTTATCGTTTCATCCGGAACTCTATGGTATCTCATAACAGACTTTTATCGATTATTGTCTATAGTTATATATCTTACCGTAAATACTCATCGGCAATCGATTCAGCGGCAGGCTTGACCGCCGCTTCAACGGGTTTAGAAAGGCCGGGATTCACACTGCTGCATGTGTTCGCCACCTGGCAGCCGATCACAATGACTTCTATGCCGCAATGATCACGAAGCTCGCGGAGCAGGTTCGATGTCGGTACCTGATGCATCGAGAAATCGTCGATCTTGACCTTCGGTAGAGCATCAATGTCAAGCGTAAAAAGTTCGCCAGGTTCACGGCCGCAGTCCATAGCGTCAACGACAACAACCTTTGACGGCTTTTTTTCTGACAGCACTGTGTCGAAAAGGATTTCTCGAACCGAAGTTCCGGCGTCAAATACACAAACGTCCGGGGGAATCGTGAAATTGCCCCGGAGGTGTTGAGCTACAGCCGGCCCGAATCCATCGTCTCCGATTAGAACATTACCGCATCCTAAGATTAATACGGACTTATCGTACCACTCAGGTCCCATTTAACATGAGCCTAATTGAATCTCATCAGTTCCACATAGTCCTGTCGCTTTTTCTGCCTGATTTTGCAGAAGCGCTACAGGTTCACCAATTGGCTATAGTGTCGATTACTTTTCCGCCGGAATCCCGGATCTCAAGCTTAGCTGCTATTGTTCCGTCGAGCTTGTGCGTTGCGCAGGACAGGCACGGATCGTAAGCCCGTATGGCCATTTCAACCTTGTTCAAAATACCCTGGTCGTAATTGCCATCCTTGATGAGGGTCTGTGCCGTCTGCTTAACGGACATGTTAATCGGCGCATTGTTGTGCGTGGTGCCCACGATGAGGTTCACATTGGTGATAAGACCGTTTTCATCGGTCTCATAGTCATGAATCAGTGTGCCTCTGGGCGCCTCAACGCAACCCACGCCGCGCGCTGCGCGAGGCGTGACAGGAACGCGTGTTTCCTTGCCTGTGATCTCCGGGTCGTTCAGGAGTTCGACGACGTGCTCGGCGTTGTAGACCAGTTCGATCAATCTGGCGTAGTTGTAGAGCAGTGTTTGCTGGGCGGGCCGACCAAAGTTCTCCCGGAACTCTTCGAGTTCCGCTTGCGCCAACGGCGTTGCCATCTTGTCGCAGACATTGATACGAGCAAGTGCATTCGTGCGGTAGATCCCCGACGAATTATCGAGGTCCATAGAGAAGTCGCCCCACTTCTTCGCGTACGGGAACTTGAGATATGTCCACGGCTCGATATGTTCTCCAATGTGCTCGGTGTATTGATCATACTGGAATTCTTCGTACGAACCGTCCGGTTTCATCAATCGAGCCTTGCCGTCATACAGTTCGAGAGTTCCATCGTCGGTTACAGTGCCCAGAAAACCTGTCTCGATGATCCCCACTGACTTGATAAGGTCGAGGTACTTTGGAAATATGCTCTCCTTTGCGAATGCTATGGCAAACCTGGCGAATTCCAGCACTTCTTTGGCCATAGGCAAAAGCTTTTGTCGCTCGTTCTCAGTCAGAGGCTTGCTGAATCCGCCGGGCACTGCCGTCACGGGATGGATTGACTTGCCTGACGTGATGAGCAGCATCTGCGTGCCAAGGTGACGGGCGCGTATGACCTTCTTGCCGATTTCAGGATTTGCTTGTGCGATGCCGATTACGTTGCGGACGGAGTAGTCCGCATCGGGCCCCATCACGAAGTCGGGACCGGCCAGGAAGAAAAAGTGTAATATTTTATCCGAGCAGAATGCGATGCTCTGACAGAGGTCTCTTAGTTTTGTCCCCGTAGGCGGTGGAGTCACTCCGAAGACGGCGTCATTGGCCTTCGCCGAGGCCAGGTGGTGGTGCCATGGGCAGACCCCGCAGATACTTGTTACAATACGGGGAAGCTCTTCGACAGGTCTTCCAATACAGAACTTCTCAAAACCGCGAAGCTCTATCACATTGACAAAAGTGTCCGCCACGTTACCATCATCATCGAGGTTTATGGTTATCTTGGCATGACCCTCTATTCTCGTTACGGGAGCAATTGTAATTGTTTTCATATTTATACTTCCTTTCTACTTTGGACGTGCAGGCAACGGCCTGAGTCGATTCTGAGCACCAATATACCTGTTTAAAAGTGCACGTCTGTCTGGAACCTGTTTTGCATCCAGTCCTATAGATGAAATCGCACTCATCATATCGACCAGAGGATTAGCGCCTTTGCGAATCGGGCCGAAACATCCGCGGCATGGCATATTACCCTTAATACAACGCGGGACCATTACGCCGTCGCCGTTTCCTTCCTTATTGCCGCAACCGGCAAGGGTGACCGGTCCCAGACAAAGAAATCCCTGCTCCATGAAGCACCGGGTGTTCTCCCACGGCTTGCTTTGGTCGAATTCCACTGACTCGAGCGTCCGTTTGATTTGACCACCAGAGGCTTTCTTCTCCCGCTTTAAGGGGCACTCATCGCAGACACTTCTTTCCTCCATTTTGAATTCTTTGCCTTCTAAAAGTGCGGTGAGAGCCTTGACGATAAGATCAGGATTTGTCGGGCAGCCCGGAATGTAAACGTCCACTTTCACAACCTCGTCCACAGCAAGCAATTTCTCCAGTAGCGGGGGAAGGTTCTCACTGGGTGTCTCGGCAGAATCTGTGGTTTTCGAGCCTCTGTACACTTTCTCATACATTTCTTCAAGCGGGAACATATTCGCCATCGCGGGAATTCCGCCGTAGCATGCGCACGAGCCAAGAGCAATGAGAGTTTTACACTGTTTCCTCATTAACTCGGCAACTTTCTTCTCTTTCTCGGTTCGCACACCTCCGGTGATGATTCCCACG
>JAFGPJ010000053.1 GCA_016936275.1 Sedimentisphaerales bacterium | reverse complement strand
GCCGGATAATAAGATAATGAGTGAGGAATTCATCAGTGAGCCTATTGAGCCGCTCGCAGGTACGTTCGATACCTCGGCAATGACCAGGGCCGAGCCGGGGCTTCCGGAGCGATTTAAGTGGAGAGACAAAGAGTACGCCGTTGCTGATGTGCTTGAGGTCTGGAAGGAAACAGGGCCTTGTCGAAGCGGCAGCCCAGAGAAATATCTCCGTAAACACTGGTATAAGATAAGAACTGATACTGGATCGGAGATGACATTATATTTCGAGCGACAACCGAGATCGAAAACCCGGAACAAAACAAGATGGTGGTTATATACAATTAATACGAAGGAGAAAAAATGAGTCAGATGACGGCATTTTGTGGTTTGATATGCAGCGAATGCGGTGCATTCGTAGCAACACAAAATAATGACGACAAGAAAAGAGCCGAAGTGGCACAGCTCTGGTCGCAACAGTATAACGTCGACATAAAACCGGCAGAAATTAATTGTGACGGCTGCACTTCGGACAGTGATCGACTCATCGGCCACTGCCATGTTTGCGAAATAAGAAAATGCGGAAAACAAAAGGCCATCGTGAACTGCGCTTGTTGCGATAATTATGCTTGTGAGAAGCTCGAAGGATTTTTCAAAATGGTGCCGGATGCCAAAAAACGTCTGGATGAGATAAGAAGTGGACTTTAATACGTTGATGAGACCGCAATGACATCGATAGTTGCTACAAGCGACAAAAGCATCCTTTGCCGATTGCATTGTAGAAACATCCATACTTCGGCAAATTTGCCCGAAATCAGTGAAGTATTCGCGGGATTGAAATCAGCGTCGATAATAGGCGGCAACGCAGCCAGAACGGACGCAGGCAGATTCAGCTACTGGGCTGCACAGCCGATAGAGATATTGGAATTTAAGACAGGACAGGATGATCCTTTCGGAAAATTACAGAAAGTCTTAGTCAAATACAAGCTCGAAGCTGACAGCAAGACCAACCTTCCAAAGAAAATGTTTTGCGGCGGTTGGATCGGGTATTTCAGCTACGAGCTTGGCAGATATATTGAGAAGTTACCGGCTACGGCAATCGACGATATTGCACTGCCGTTAATTCGGTTGTGTTTCTATGACCGGCTCATTGCCTACGATCATCTCGAAGACAATTTTTGGCTGATTGCTCTGGAGTTGCCGGATGATACCGAGAAGCCGGAAGACAAACTTGATGCCTTAGGGCAGTTGTTAGCTGAATCTAAACAGATTCTTGTTTCAAAACCTGCACACGCCAACCTTGATAGCATCGATCTCTCACGATTTCGTTCCAACATAGACAAAGATTACTACCTGTGTACTGTGGAGAAAATTAAACGTTACATCTACGACGGCGAGGTTTACCAGATCAACTTCTCGCAGCGGTTCGAATGCAATTACGATTCACGACCGATTGGACTATTTCACTGGCAGAACTATTATAATCCAAGTCCCTATGCATCTTACATCGACGGCGGCGATTTTAACATCGTCAGTGCGTCACCTGAGATGTTTATCACAATTGCCGATGACTTGATTCAAACCAAACCGATAAAAGGCACCCGGCCCCGTCTCAATGAAGCAATTAAACCGGATTTGCAGGCAAAACAAATCAACGCCCGGAATTACAAAGAGCTTCTCGACTGTGAAAAAGAACAGGCTGAGCTAAATATGATTATCGATCTTGAACGCAACGATGTGGCGAAAATCTGCCGGCCGGGGACAAGGACAGTGATTCAGCCAAGAACGATTGAAACGTATCCGACGGTTTTTCACGCTGTGGCAACCGTGGCCGGGCGGCTTCGAGAGGAAATTTCTTTCTGTGACGTTCTTAAAGCATTGTTTCCGGGCGGCTCAATCACCGGCGCACCGAAAATTCGCTCCATGGAAATCATCGATGAAACCGAGCCGACAGCAAGAAACGTCTATACCGGCAGTATCGGCTTTATCGGGATTGACGGCAGTGCGTGCTTGAATATCGCCATAAGAACGATTATTATCAAAGACCGAACAGCGTATGCTCAAACCGGAGGCGGTATCGTCGCAGATTCCGACCCGGAAGCAGAGTGGGCCGAAACAATTACAAAAGCAAGAGCGCTGCTGGCGGGAATAACAGCAACGCAAAGAAGGAAACGGCCAATAGTCGAAATAAAAAGCATAAATACGAAATCCGAAATTTTGGAAAAAACTCCGGATGGAAAAAGTTTTTCTTAATGACAAATTAATAGACATCAACAAGGCTTCAATATCCGTCACCGACAGCGGATTTCTCTATGGAGCGGGGCTTTTCGAGACAATGCGCAGCCATAACGGCGTGGTCTTTGCTCTGAAAGATCATCTGGACAGGCTGTTTGCCAGTGCCGAAGTTTTGTCGATAAATAATCCCTACGACACCGAATACATCACCAAAGCAATCACTGATTTATTGAGAGCGAATAAGCTGACAGATGCACGCCTGCGTCTGACGCTCACGAACGGGCCGATGACCGAATCCGAGGAGCAGCGTAAATCGACGCTCCTTATAACTGCAACAAAGCTGAGGTCTTACCCGCCGGAATATTATAAAAAAGGTGTGATGGTCGTACTGTGCCCATTCAAGCAGAATCCGATTGATCCGGCTTCCGGCCGGAAGACGACGAGCTATTTCTCACGTATGATTGCGCTGAACCTGGCGCATCAGAAAAGGGCGGCCGAGGCAATCTGGTTTACATTGGATAATCGTCTGGCTGAAGGCTGCATCAGCAATGTTTTTCTGGTCAAAGATTCGGAACTCTTTACACCGCCCACTAATACGCCTGTTCTTCCAGGGGTAGCAAGAAAAACTGTCTGCCGGCTTGCCATGCAAAATTCAATTAAATTGACCGAGAAAGATCTCACGATAGACCATGTTCTCAGTGCCGATGAGATTTTTATGACGAACGTTATTATGCAGGTAATGCCGATAATCAAAGTAGAGAAGCATACGGTTGGTGACGGTCAGGTCGGGTCTGTTACCAAAAAGCTGCATAAGAGCTTCGATGAGCTTGTGAAAAAAGAGTGCTGGAAAAGCAAATGAAGATAAAAGATATTGCCGCGAGAATTGATGAGATAATCCCGCTTAAGCTGGCCCAGGGCTGGGACAATGTGGGCTTACTGATTGGTGATTCGCAGCAGGATATTAAAAATATCCTGCTGACTATCGATATCACACAAGATGTTATTGCTGAGGCGAAGAAGCTCAAAACCGATTTGATTGTCAGCTATCATCCTGTAATCTGGGACGCGCTAAAGAAAATCACTGCCGGGGGGTCCACCGGCGTTGTTTATGACTTGATTCGCTCTGACATTGCAGTTTTTTCGGTACATACCGCTTTGGATTCGGTGGTCGGTGGAGTCAACGACGAGCTTGCAGAAATTATCGGCATTATCGATGGTGAGCCGATTGGCGATTATGTGTCGAATCCGGCGGGTGAAAACTACAAACTCGTCATATTCGTACCTCGAAAATCATTGACGAAAGTTTCGAATGCCGTCTTTGCCGCCGGTGCCGGGGCAATCGGTAACTATAGCCACTGCGGTTTCGGC
>JAFGPJ010000052.1 GCA_016936275.1 Sedimentisphaerales bacterium | reverse complement strand
GTTTTTTTTCCCTGTTACAATGAGCAGGAAAATGTTCGTCGGACCGTTGAAAAGGCGCTCGATGTCCTGGAAAAGCTTGATGCTGATTTTGAAATCATCATTGTCGATGACGGTAGTTCCGATGGCACCGGGCAAATTGCCGATGAGATTGCAGCTCGTCACGGCAGGGTAAAAGTGGTGCATCACAAGCATAATCTTGGCTACGGAGCCGCCTTGCAATCCGGCTTCAAAACCGCAGCAAAGGAGCTTGTCTTTTATACCGATGGCGACGGCCAGTTCGATATTAACGAAATGCCGCCCCTGCTTTCCCTGATGGAACAATATGATATCGTTAGCTGCTACCGGCTGAATCGCCAGGATTCGATAATCCGCAAAATCAACGGTTGGTGCTGGACCAGGCTGGTTTGCCTTTTATTCGGTATGAAAATCCGTGACAGCGATTGTGCTTTCAAGCTATATAAAAGGGAGATTTTTAACAAAATCGAAATGACGAGTACCGGTGCTCTGATCGACGCCGAGATTCTGGCGCGGGCCGTCCGCAAGGGTTACCGTATAACTCAAAAAGGCGTTCATCATTATCCGCGAACCGCCGGTGAGCAATCCGGCGCAAATATTCGAGTGGTTCTACGTGCTTTCAAAGAGCTCTTTAAGCTACAAAGCCGAATCCGAAGAGGGATTTGATAGTCTGACTGTATAATATGCGAAGTGTGATATACAAAGTATGAAAGAAGGAAAAGTAAACCTGTTTATTTACGGCTCACTGCGAGACAGAAGTATCTTCCAGTCGGTCAGTGGTCTGAGTTTTACCAGAAAAGCATATAAAATCGACAACAAGACTCTTTTTGCCGAACCTGCATTTCTCCCGCATTACCGAAGGGTCAGCCCTGATAACGTCTATTACTATGCAATTGCAGCACCATCTTCGAGAATTGAAGGATTTGTAATACATGATGTCCCCGCCTATGCAATGGCAGAGATCGACAAGTATGAAGGCAAGCGTTACGAGAGAGAGACCGTTCATGTTAACACCGCAAACGGCTCCCTGGAGGCCCAGGCCTACCTGGTCACTCACGACTCGATGGAAATGCATTTCGGCGACCGGTTCCATGTAAATCTTATACACGAGCTATGGCTTCGTAAACGCATCGAGAAATTCATTAAAAGACGTACCCGTCCCGGCGAACGAACAATTGATGCCGAATCGGAACGCGGGGCCGACCGGGAGCTGCTTGCAACAACCGAACGTGACCTGGTAATGAGCCATTATCATTCAGATGCGGTGAGCGATTATTATCTCGAACATGAACTGGATCGTCCCCGGCCAAGTATAAAACATCTTTACGACGATCCTGAAGCGAAGCCGTTTATTAAAAATTATCTGGCATTAGTCGTTAGGCAGGTTCTGCTCAATCAGCTTGATGAGCAATTCCACTCCAGATTTCGTTTCGAGCTTGAGCGCATGCGCACTTCGGAAAGATATTATCTCCGGTCGGTCAGTTTGCTGGCAGCCTTGCAAATGATAAACAGGAACCGTGAAACCGTTAATATGATAGTCGATGAGTGCCTCAAGACAATGCCCTATGAAAAAAACGATCTTATTGACTATGTTAAATACAGCGTACGTGCCTCGAAGAGTATGTTTGATACTCGTGTGGCCGGAGCACTTCTGTCTCGAATCCGTTCGAATCTTCAACCCGGGCTGATCCCCCTTGGGATTGAGCTGGAATTAAGCAATCTCGGAGCAGCAGCCGTCGAGCCACAAAGAAACATCAAAAAGGCTTACGACTCCGTATATGACGGATTCAAGTACTTCTATGATTTCCACCTTGATGTTTTGAGCTGGAAGCTTGGTGGATATATTGACGACCACTCCGGCTCTACCGACCAGGGGCAGCGAAGGGGCTTTCTCGAGTTAGCTCCCGGCAGGCTGAATATCGCAGGGGAGCTGTCCCGTCCGGCAACTGCCGATCCCTGGCTGCTTAATCAGTTGATAAATGAGATTGTAAATTTCTATGATGTCCACCCTCACAGTTTGCATCTGTCCCTCCAGCTTCGGAAAAAACAGCTCGGCCACCAGAAGATACTGCCGCTCGGTTTTGTTAAGTGCCTGCTGGCTCTCGGCGGCGGGCCGGAGCGAAAGAGCACCGGCAGACTTTGGGTATCAAGGATGGGATATGACGAAATTAAACAATACGAGTACGGCGAAGAGCTTGTTTTTGCCAGAGCTTCCAAGCGCAAGTGGTACCTTGGCGGAGATGATATTGCGAACAAACTTCCGGCCCAGGCAGTTACTCACGTCCAGCAGTACAAATTTATACGTCTGGAAGAAAAAGCTAATTATGAGCCATTAATAATGTGTCTCAAGGGTCTGCAGCTTTCCTACAATCCCGCCGATTATTTGACCGCGGAACAATTAAAGAATAATCCGAGATTGCAGGAGCAATACGAGGTATTGAAGACCTGGGCCGCCGAACCGATGGAAATCAGTCAGGAGACCATCGAACGTTTCATAGGAATCATTCGTGCCGGCCTGATGAACGAGGGGCATCGTAGACCAGTCCACACGCTGCACTATATCAACTGGGTGCTAAGCACGATTGAAAGTCGATTACGCACTTTCAACAAGCAGCTCAGGCAGTTTTCATAACGCCGAACGCACTAATTGCATTAAGCTTCGCGTAGTTCCTTGATTTTTTCCTTGATGAATTCGGCTGTATGACAGGCCGCTACTTTACCAAAGGCGATGCATTTGTGAATTCCGGTATTGAATGATTCCACGAATTCTTCTGAATTTAACGTCGAAATTGATGATATTTTACCAAAGGATTTATCGGTGCTGCCTTCGGGTGCGGGCGCCAGCATATAGATTGCAGTTGCAAAGCCGGCAAAATAGACGATCAGCATGAATATGAATTTGGTTCTCCAGCCTCTCATAACGATTCTCCCTTCCTAAAAGAAACCATTTAGTCGGCCGGTCCCCCCCAAGCTGGCCTATTGTGTTTTTCTCTAATAAAAAAATAGCATCAAAAACAACAGATGCCAAATAGAAAATGGGAAAATGTGTGTTTATTCCGCTAAAAACTGCTTCAAAGTGCTGCTGACCGTGGCAATATGGTCTTTCGTCAGGTGATTATGGAAGGGCAGGGCGATTGTTCTTTCGCTCGCGGATTCGGTAATGGGGAAGTCGCCGGATTTGTGACCGTATTTCTCCGCTATGAACGGCATGAGATGCACGGGCGGAAAATAATTGCCGACCTGAATATTCCGGCTTTTCATTTGCTGCAAAATCCGGTCTCTCTGCTCCATAGTATAACCTTCGGCAAGCCTGACAACGAAGACGAACCAGCTCAAATCGCAATCGGCCGGCTCGATTGGTACGATCAGCCGGTCATCGTCCGCTAACATTTCCCGGTACCATTCGGCAACCTGTCTGCGTTTGGCCTTGATTTCGTCGATTCTTGATAACTGGACAATACCGAGCGCGCAGTTTATGTCGCTGATCCGGTAGTTGTAGCCCAGCCTTTCATGGGCCAGCCAGCCGGCGTCTTTGCCTCTGCCCTGGTTGCGAAGAGATACGCATATGTCCGCTAAAGCATCGTCATCGGTTAAAATCATGCCGCCTTCGCCGGTGGTAATCTGCTTGTTTGGGTAAAAGCCGAAAACGCTCGTCCTGCCGAACGTCCCGGCCTTTTTCTCCTTCAAAGCCGAGCCGAGCGCCTCACAGCTATCTTCAATGACCGGAAGATTATGTTTTCCGGCGATTTTACAGATGATATCAAAGCCGGCAGGATTTCCGAAGACTTCAACCGGCAGGATAGCTTTTGTCTTTTCGGTGATTTTCGATTCGATTTTAGCTGGGTCGATATTTAAACTGACCGGATCAATATCGACAAAAACCGGTCTGGCGCCGGCCATCATAATCGACGTGGCCGAAGCCACGAAAGTGAACGGCGTAGTAATGACCTCATCGCCCGGCCCAATCCCCAGCGCCGACAAACATAAAAACAGGCCGCTCGTGCCGCTATTGACAGCCACCGCTCGTTTTGTGCCGATGTAATCGGCGAAAGCACGCTCGAACTGCCCGAGTTTGGGACCGAGCGACAAATCGGGGCTGCGAAGCACGGAACAAACCGCCTCGATTTCTCTGTCGGTGACGTCCGGCCGGGACAAATATATACACATAACGAAATCACCTCATAGTGTTTAAGAACAGTTTACGAGATTGTACCGGCTGCGAAGCATAAATCAAAAACATTTTCGTCACTGGTCACGCAGCCGCAGGATGTGCAACTTATACGCGTTTAACCCCAGATGCGACCATCCCCAAGCTTCGCTTGAGGCTGCCACCCATCTTTCAAGCATTCTATGGGTGGCAGCCTCATCCCGATTGCCGTTATCGGGATGGGGATGGCTTTTCTCTGGATAAACACATACTGCAACTTATTTATACACGCGTAACCTTAGAGCAGGTTTTATTGAGCAATCGCAACTTTAATCCTTTCGGCATATATCAAGAACACTTATGGGACGTCTTGCCGAAAAGACCATCGATTATTTGCTGCTAACGTGAAAATCGCAGTTGTCTGCTAAACAGCCCTCAATTTTAAGCCGAATATAAAGACGATTTAATACCATGTGGCGGGAGTCAATACAATGGCTAAAGGCAAAAACGTACTCACAACAGGCGATGTGGCTAAAATATGTCACGTTGCACCCCGAACAGTTTCGAAGTGGTTTGACAACGGCCAGCTCAGAGGCTACCGCATACCCGGCAGCAAGGACCGGCGAATTCCGGTCAGTGAGCTGATTCGCTTTATGAAAGTTCATAATATGCCGACGTCGGAGCTTGCGGTCGGCAAAATCCGGGTTCTGATATCGGACAGCAACGTCAAAACAGCTTCGGCCCTGGCGGATGTTCTGCGAAACAAGGCCGAATACGAAGTGCAAATCGTTCAGAGCAATTTTGAGACAGGCTCGGCCATCCAGAAATTCACGCCGCACGTCCTGCTGATAAGCCTCATGGCTGAAAGAATCGATGCGGCGGCAATCTGCAGGGGTATCCGGGAGAATGAAGATTTGCGAACGATAAAGATTATTGCCCTTGTGAACCAGTTAAGCGATTCGGAATCGGCGGCACTGCTGCAGAAAGGCTTCGATGGCTATGTACCTTATTCTGCCGATGCCGTCGAGGTCATCAAAAGGATCGAAGAAGCGATAGCAATCATTTATTAATAATCAAATACGCTGCTATACTTTATATCAGAGAAAAAGTAAGGGGAACTTTTTCTTAATAATCCTTATAGCCTCTGAGCCAGCAGGCTGTGTCGCAATTACAAGTCGAATGTTTATTTATTTTTCTGACGATATGTTATAATAAGGCAACCAAACATGAAAGGGATTTC
>JAFGPJ010000368.1 GCA_016936275.1 Sedimentisphaerales bacterium | reverse complement strand
TCTCCTTCGCCGGGAATGCTGCCGACGTCCTTTGCGCCGAGCTTCCAGTCCTTGATATGAATGTGGACGACGCAGGGCTTCATTACCGGCCAGCAGACTTCGACGTTGTCGGTGATTTTCTCGCCCCAGACGAAATTGGCCGGATCGTATGCCAGCCGCAGCTTTGGCGAATTAATCGTCTTGCACAGATCAACGCATTGTTCAGCGGAATGTCCATAGATATGCGCTTCGTTCTCATGCACCATCGTGACATCGGCGTCGGCCAGCACATCGACCTTTGCCGCCATTCGTTCCATGACCTGCTCGCGGTAATCATCGATATTCTTGCCCTCGGGGGCGTAATAGCTGAACATCCGTATATACGGCGTCTCGAAAAATACGGCCAGATTCACCGCGTGCTTGAATTTATCCAAGTGCGGCCCGAAAGGCTCATCCAGCTTGACCTTGCCGATGGGCGAGCCGATGGCGCTTACTTTCAGGCCGTGATCATCTATCATCCTCTTGGCTTCTTTTAGCTCGTTCTTCGACAAATCCATGATGTTCTTTTTGTCAATAAAACGAGGCTCGATATAACCAACTCGCCGACTTTCGAGATACTTGACCTGATCCAAAAAGCCCTCGGTGACTTCATCTGCAAACGCACTTAATTTCGCCATTTTCTTTTCGTCTCCTAAAAGGATCAATAATTCAAAAGCATTATAAACATATATCCTGTTAGCATAAAGCAATAAATCCACAATCTCAGCAAACAAAACTTTACGCTGGCATCGGATTTTTGGCGGTTGAGTGCTACCGCATGTGAGAATCAGGAACCACTTTACAGCACGTCCGGTTTGCTGAATTGGAGTATATAGTTCAAATACTCCAACCAGTACTTTTCCACACTGCCATGGCTTTCACCCTGTTTCAGAACAAACTTTGAATGTGGATTCCGGGATTCGATGACACGACCCGTCTTTATCTCTTGCTCAAGACGTTTCGGATACACATGGTCGTTCCGGCCTCTGACAACGACAGTGACTACGGATTTACTGCTTTCGAGGTTCTGTTGGAGCTGCTCCGGGTATGAAACGGCTGACATCGCAACTACACCTGAATAAAGGTCGGGCCTGTCATAAGCAAGCATCCAGGCATACGCCCCCGCAAATGAGAAGCCGGTCAAGTAAATTCTCTTTTCATCAAACCGGAAGTAATCCTTGTAGCCTTTGAATGACGTTAAGAAGTCTTGCCTCTTCTTTTCCCACACATTGTTATCATCGATAAGTGTGTCATTGGGTAGATCTTCCAAGAGTCCAGACCAAATGAGCAGAACAGGCTCGTTGAATTGGTCTGCAAATCTCTCAACACTTCCGCGTTGACCTACAGGGCGACCCATGATTATGATGGCAGGAAGACCTTCTTTTGAGCCAGACTCCATATTCGAATACATATAATAGGATTTCACTCCGTCTATGGTGATGCTGCTTAATAAAGAAGTTTTGGCCTGTCGGCATCCACATAAAGACATGACCAGCAGTATGAGTAAAATAAAGATGACAAAACAACGCTCTTTCATAACGTGCATAACCAACCCTTTTTTCTGCCGGCAAGCAACGACACTATTTTCTGTTGTTTGTTGCTGAGGTATTCCGTACATAAACGAACTTCACCAGACGACTTTAGTTAAATGTCCCAAACCCAGCAAAAACACGCAAGCATTAATCGCTGCCATCAGGAATATACCAACACGCGGCCAAATACCATGCAATCCGCAATAACCGATCAGGATAACAACTGAGTTCGGCATAAACATAAGGGGTGAGGCTCCCATCCATTTTATCCAGGGTAGATTGAAATAATTGCCGCAATTATCATTCGGCACGAGCATGATAGCAGCAAGGATAACCAGGCCGGTCATGGCCTGAGACCTACGGCCCAGGGAATACAGGACAGCCAAGACCAGAAGTACCAGGAGAGAACATGCAGTAAGTATGAAATTGTACTTCAAGATGTTGAGGCGAGGTGGTATCTCCGGCCAATATACGATCACAGTAGGGTGAAATGGAAAGAACTTATGCAAAGCTGAAGTGCATATGACTGAAAACACCAGAAGCAGCCAGATAAGACATACCTCGTACCCGGTGGGAGGCTTAACAATCTCCAGTGTGGGGGGAAGCTGCCAGATATAAAAGCAGATGACGCAGATTAATAGCCCAATAGCCACAAGAAATACCGGTCCGAACCATGAGGGAAAATTCTCGTGGGAGCTCAAGAAGTTCAGCCCTGTGATCGTAGAGATAAGGAGGTTCAACGCCAGGAATAAGAGGACAGAACCTCTCAGGGGTAGCGATTTATTCTCCGATATGAGTTTTACCATCTGGTATACTTTAATCTAAACTATTGTTTATATGGTTTTCGTATTAGCCTTTTGTTCCGGCATATTTGCTGCTTAACGGTCGGGATTAGTGGGCTTCAAGCCCATCTCACAATTTAAAACTGGCTGCTAAATCAGGTAAATCCCTTTTTATTTCATCCAGCCTGTAACCGAAGCCCGGCCCTTTTATGGTTGACAGGTCAACCTGGCCGTCGTGACGTTTATAGACTCCGGGATGCACGGCTTCTTCCGGCGCCGAGGCGGCCGGGTAAAACTGCATTGCATTGGTCTCGACTCCCATTATCGTGCCGGCATGAGCCGCCAGGCGTGCGTGTGGAATTTGTGCCAGCATGGGATTCGTCAGGTCCTGCACCATTAAGGTCATGCCGTGCGCCTTGGCCCAGCACAGGCTAAGCAGCGCCCCGGTCTGGGTCTTGCAGGTCTTCAGCGCAACCCCGGTCCAGCCCAAGCTGCGGCCGAGCCTTATCAGTTTCCAGTCGTGGGCGCTTTCATCCATGAATAACGGCTTTCTCGCCGATACGCTGTGCACGTCTATCTGGTTTTTCTCTAAGTCGTAAGGAAACGGCTGCTCGACGTAAAGAATCATCTGGTATATGCCGGGATATTGATACATCAGCCTGTCCAGAATGTCGTTTACGTATGCCGGGTCGGTGACCGTACAGTTAAAGTCGCTGGTCAGCCATTGTACATCCTCATTGAGCGCGATCTCGCCGACATAAAGCAGGCGATCATAGTCCCATTCGGAATCGTTGCCGCGGAGCTTGACCTTCAGGCACGTCAGTCCATCGCGTCTAATCCAGTCTGGCAGCAAAACCGGATAGCCGTCATTCGGTTCGTTTCCGGTCAGCTCGGAGGCATCGAGCAAATCCTTGCCACCTACGAGGTGCCAGGCGGGCATGGTTTTAGCCGGTGGAGAACGGAAAAAGTCGGCAGGATACTTACCCGCAAACGAAACTTTGGCCCCTTGCGCAGGTTCAAGAAAAGCAGATAAATCCTTATTCATAAATTCGGCGTTGTAGGTCGAGTATATATCGCGCTGGTGAAGATTGCCGTACGCATCGTGCAGGGCGATATCGAATGCCGAGCAGCAAACCAGAGCAGCCAGGTGCGGCATAGGTTCGGCCTGCTCGCCCCGCTCGCGGTTGAGCTGCTCCAAAAGTTTCGGCAGAACGGACTCGATAAAATCGCTGCCCAGCTCGATCGGATGTCCCTGCCGGTCGAAGCTCGCCCAGGCTTTCACAAGCATCTGGCAAAACTTTTTCATCGCGTCGCAGCGTTCCTGATAGCTTAGGCTGCCGGGCCAGGCCCACTGGACGCTAAGCGGCGTTTCGCCCCAGCCCTGCGCTGTTTTTCCCTCTGCCCCGGCCACGGTTACACAGGCACGAGCACAGATTACCGATGTCAGCGTCTCAGGACCGAACTTCAGCGGGACCCTCGTCTGGACGGGTATAAAGTACAAATCAACAGCTATCGGACTAATGTCTGTTTTCATATTTTCACCATCGCAATCTTCGTTTATGCTAAAAACCAGTGAGCAGCAAATATCACGGGATTTATAATCTACAGCCGGCTGCAGGTCAACCTTAACTTTGCCGGAAAATCCGGCCATATTTCCGCACAATTCTTTTTTGAACGATTTCTTGCAACTCATGTGCGATTGGGTTATATTTCAGCAGTAAGCGTTTGTAATCGTTAACTGTTAAAGGAGTATCTGATAACAAAGGACATCATTTCGATATTTGATTGAAAGGAGCAGGCATGGAACTCAACAGAAAACTGAAAATGGGGATGATTGGCGGCGGACCGGGAGCATTCATCGGCGAGGTGCACCGCAAGGCGTCACGCATGGACGGGCACATCGAGCTTGTGGCCGGGGCGTTCGATATCAATCCGCGTAAATCCAAGCAGCAGGGGCGAGAGCTTATGCTCGATCCCAAACGCGTTTACGGCACTTACCAGCAGATGATCGAAAAAGAGCTCAAGCTGCCCGAAGGCGAGAGGATCGATTTTGTTTCGATCACCACACCGAACAACTGGCACTTTCCGATAGCGAGAGATTTTCTCAACGCGGGATTCCACGTAATGTGCGAAAAGCCGATGACAATCAATTCAAAAGAGGCCAAGGAGCTCAAGCAAATCGTCCAGAAAACCCGCAAAGTCTTCGGACTGATGCACAATTACACCGGCTATCCTATGGTGAAGCTTGCGCGTGACATGGTCCGCGGTGGCGACCTGGGCAAGATTCGCAAAATCGTCGTGCAGTACCCGCAGGGATGGCTGGCCACGGCACTGGAGAGAACGGGCCAGATGCAGGCCGCCTGGCGGACAGACCCGAAACAGAGCGGCGGCGCAGGCTGCATGGGTGACATCGGCACGCATGCAGAGAACCTCTCCGAGTACATCACAGGCTTAAAGATAACTCATCTCTGCGCCGACCTGACGATTTTCGTCAAGGGCCGCAGGCTCGACGACGACGGCAACGTTTTGCTGCGCTTCAACAATGGAGCACGGGGCGTCCTGCACGCCAGCCAGGTCTCCATCGGCGAGGAAAACAATCTGGCCATTTGGATTTACGGCGAACAAAAAGGTCTGGAATGGCACCAGGAGCATCCGAACTACCTCTATGTCAAAGAACCGGACGGACCAGTACAGGTCTGGCGTCGAGGTAATCCTTATGTGGCGGCAAAAAGTGCCGCGGCCGGTCGTGCCACTCGTCTGCCATCAGGCCATCCCGAGGCGTTCTTTGAGGCATTCGCAAACAATTACTGCAACTTCGCCGAAACTGTTAGGGCTAGGATAACCAGAAAGAAACCCGACCCGCTGGCGCTGGACTTCCCGGACGTCAATGACGGCCTTCGCGGCATGCTCTTCATCGAGACCGTTCTGGCAAGCAACAAGAGCAATCAGAAGTGGACCGCGTTCAAGAAGTAACCGTCCAGAACGTGACATTTAGGAGTACTCAGAATGCAAAACATTCAAGAGAATTTACCTTCGGATGATGCGAAGATGTCCCGGCGAGGCCTGATGGCTTCCGCTGCAGCCGCGGCTGTTGCTATTTCAACGGGAGCATCAAAATCGCGGGCGGCGACGGCCTCAAAAAAGTTTAAGCTCAAATATGCACCGAGCTTCGGGCAATTCAGGCAGCACGCCGGAGATGATCTTATTGATCAGCTTAAGTTCATGGCCGATCAGGGCTTCTCGGCAATGTTCGACAACGGCTTGATGGGAAAGCCGGCGGACGTGCAGGAGAAAATCGCAAAAGAAATGAGCCGGCTCGACATGACCCTGGGGCCGTTTGTTCTTTACGCCGACTTCGGCGTGAAGTCTTTCGTCACCCGCGATCCGGAAATCCGCAAGATGCTGATAGACAGGATGAAACAGGGCGTCGAATGTGCCAAACGGGTCAACGCCAAATGGGCGTTAGTCGTGCCGGGGCATTTTGACGAGGGCCTCGAATGGGACTATCAGACTGCCAATGTTATAGATAACCTCAAATACTGCGCCGAAGTGGTCGAGCCGTCGGGGCTGGTGCTCGTGCTCGAGCCGCTGAATGCCTGGACGGACCATCCCGGCCTGTTCCTGACAAAGATTCCGCAGGCTTACATGATTTGCCGGGCGGTAAACAGCCCTTCGATCAAAATCGTCGATGACATTTACCACCAGCAGATAACCGAAGGCAACCTGATTCCGAACATTGACATGGCCTGGAGCGAAATCGCCGCGTTCCACCTCGGCGACAATCCCGGCCGAAATGAGCCGACTACCGGTGAGATTAATTACAAGAACATCTTTAAGCACATTCACGATAAGGGCTACGAGGGTGTTCTTTGCATGGAGCACGGCAGAAGCAAACGCGGCAAGGAAGGCGAGATGGCGGTCGTCGAAGCCTACCGTGCCTGTGACGATTTTTAGATATCGCTATCGAGAGAATACAAAAAATTGTAGGGTGGGCCTCGGCCCACCGATTCTCCTGAAAGGAGATACTTATGAATAAAAAGTCAGTTGTAAATGCCGGCGGGCTTTCCCGGCGGAATTTCATGAAGACCACGGCGGCCGGGACGGCGGCAATCCTGGCCGGCAAAAATGTAATCTTCGCCGGATCGGCTAAAAGAAAGCTTAAAGTCGCGCTGCTCGGCTGCGGCGGCCGGGGCAACGGAGCATTAGGCAACTGCATGGAGGCGGCAACGCATATCAACGGGCTGGAGCTGGAATTAGTCGCCACCGCCGACTGGTT
>JAFGPJ010000367.1 GCA_016936275.1 Sedimentisphaerales bacterium | reverse complement strand
CCTGCCGTGATGCCGTCGGACGAAACCGTAAAGTCAGGACAATATGCTATTGCCCGGCCGCTCTTTCTGTACCTCAATGGAGAGCCGCAAGGTACGGTCAAGAAATTCATCGATTTCTGCCTTAGTCCGGCCGGCCAAACAGTGGTTAAAGATACGGGATATGTTTCAATACAATAATGAAAGCGGTCTGGAAAGAAAAAGCGATTAAGTTAATACTTTGGGCCACGGCCTCCACGAGTATCCTGATAGTAATTGGGATATTCGTATTCGTAGGCAAGGAGGCCGGGCATTTTGCTGTTGAGCCTGGATTAAAAGAGCTTCTCGGCAGCCGCTGGGTACCCGTTTCTTTTCAAAAGGAATCGTTCGGACTTCTGCCGTTAATCACCGGCTCGCTTTTAGTTACAGCACTGGCTACATTGTTAACAATCCCATTCGGCGTCGGAGCAGCGGTCTATATTTCCGAGCTGGCAAAACCTACAGAAAGAGAAATACTCAAGCCTTTCATTGAGATTCTTGCAGGTATTCCTTCGGTAGTGATTGGCTTTTTCGGCCTTGTGGTTCTGGTACCATTGATAAAGGGCATTTTCAATCTATCGACGGGATTGACCGCTCTGGCGGGAGCAGTCCTTTTGGCGTTAATGGCCATACCGACGGTGGTATCAATCTCCGAAGATGCTATACGAAGCGTGCCTGCATCTTTCAAGGCGGCATCACTGGCGTTGGGTGCGAGCAAGATGCAGACGATATGGAAAGTGACGGTTCCGGCGGCACTTCCGGGCATCGTAGCAGCGGTCATGCTCGGTATCGGCAGAGTAATCGGCGAGACAATGGCCGTTATGATGGTTACCGGAAACGCTGCTGTGATTACCGCCTCGCCGTTCGATTCGGTGCGAACTATGACAGCTACCATCGCGGCGGAAATGGGGGAAGTGGCTTTCGGAAGCATCCACTACCGTGCCCTGTTTTGCGTCGGCATCGTACTGCTGCTGGCAACGTTCGGGTTGAACATTATTGCACAAAAGTTTCTTAAAAGATACAGGATGGGATAATGCGCTCGGCAGCCGCTCAAAAAATAATCTGCTGGTTAATACGAGGTATGACATACCTTATCGTTTTAGTCATTGCTTCGATCATAATTAAAGTCCTTTGGAACGGCCTGCCGGTCATTAACTGGGAATTCCTGACGACTATGCCGAGGCGCGGCGGCGCCGAAGGGGGGATATTGCCGGCAATAGTTGGCACTCTGGTACTGTCGCTGGGGACGATTATAGTCGCCCTTCCACTCGGGATGGCAACCGCGATTTATCTGTCTGAGTATGCAAAGGCCGGCAGATTTACACGGACGGTCCGGCTGGCAATCGTGACGCTGGCGGGCGTGCCGTCTATCGTTTTCGGGCTGTTCGGACTCGGACTTTTCGTTATCTTCCTGCGCTTCGGGGCGTCGATAATAGCCGGCTGTTTTACGCTGGCATGTATGATACTGCCGATTATTATTGTTGCCAGCGAAGAAGCCCTTCGGGCGGTTCCGAAGCCTCTCAGAGAGGGAAGCCTTGCTCTTGGGGCAACAAAATGGCAAACAATATATAAAAACGTGCTGCCGTACTCGATATCGGGAATGCTTACGGGCTCGATTCTTGGTATCGGCCGGGCCGCAGGTGAGACGGCACCAATCCTGCTGACCGTTGCCGCCTTCTATTTGCCGAGATTGCCGAAATCCATATTCGACCAGGTCATGGCACTGCCGTATCACCTCTACGTACTGGCAACTCAACATCCGGATATTGAAAAGGTCAGACCGTTGCAATACGGAACGGCCCTTGTTCTGCTCGTGCTGGTACTCGGAGTTAACCTGGTGGCGATTATGCTGAGAATTCATATCAGGAAGAAATACAGATGGTAGCAAATAATTCCAACAACAATTCCGAACTCAAGATACAGGTTAAGGATTTGAATTTCTATTACGGCAGCGTTCAGACCCTGTACGGCATAACAATGGATATCCCGGCGCGCCAGGTAACTGCGCTGATCGGCCCCTCGGGCTGTGGTAAATCGACATTTCTTCGTTCGCTGAACCGGATGAACGACATAATCGAGGGAGCCCGGGCCGAAGGCGAAGTCCGCATCGACCAGCTCGATATATACGACTATTCAACCGACATCGTAGCCCTGCGTAAAAAGGTCGGCATGGTCTTTCAGAAATCCAATCCATTCCCGAAGTCTGTTTTTGACAATGTAGCATATGGCCCGCGAATTCACGGCATAAAAAACCGTAAAGAGCTTGCCGGCATCGTGGAAAAGAGTCTCGTGCGTGCAGCGCTATGGAGCGAAGTCAAAGACCGCCTCGATAAAAATGCAATGGACCTGTCCGGCGGACAGCAGCAAAGATTATGTATCGCCAGGGCTTTGGCCGTCGAGCCGGAGATTCTTCTAATGGACGAGCCGGCGTCGGCCCTCGATCCGCAATCGACGGCAAAGATCGAAGACTTGATTGACGAGCTTCGGCGTGATTTTACCATCGTTATTGTTACACACAATATGCAGCAGGCGGCACGCGTTTCCGATTTGACGGCATTCCTTTATGAAGGCTATCTTATAGAAGCTGGCCCGACAAAGCAGCTCTTCACAAAGCCGCGAGAGAAAAAAACCGAAGACTACATTACAGGAAGATTTGGATAAAGGGAAAATTGCGATGACAGTACACATGAAAAGAGAAATCGACAGGCTGAAACAGATGCTGATGTCCCTGTGTGAGGTTGTAGAAAAGAACCTCCGCCGGGCGGTCGAATCTATCAGGCAGCGTGATGCAAAACTCGCCAAGGCGGTCATCGATATGGACGTGGAAATCGACCACCTGGAAGTTGATATGGAAGAGGAATGTCTGAAAATCCTTGCTTTATATCAGCCCGTTGCAATTGATTTACGGTTTATCATTACTGCTCTGAAAATCAACAACGATCTGGAACGGATTGGTGATTTGGCCGTAAATCTCGCCGAACACAGCACATTCCTTGCGGG
>JAFGPJ010000366.1 GCA_016936275.1 Sedimentisphaerales bacterium | reverse complement strand
GTAAGGCGTATTGATGAGCCGCTATTTGCCGGCTCAAACGGAGCATTGAAAATGGCCCAGCGAATGCCGAAGCATTTCTGGAAAATGTTAACTTGATCGAAGAAAGAGGTGCAATATGAAAGAATGGTCGAATAAGCCTTCTTCTACGGTACTGACGGCAAGTTCAATGTCTGCCCGGACTTCAAGGTCCTCTATTACAACCAGCGGTACTTTGCCTACTTCATTAGCAAGCGGTGGTTCAAGTGCTCTGGCAGCAAACTCTCAAAAGATATTAACTACTGCTAAGACCAGCACGGTTGTATCAGATAGAGTAGCCGCTGGAGTAGCTGTAGTTGCACCGTTGACGGTAGGTGTAATCGTCGGTGGCGTGGCCGCTGTTTGTTACGGAGTAGCCAACATGATAAATTATGGAGAAAGCAGAAAATCTGGAAAGCAAGCGATTACGGATACTATCAAGAGCTCTGCAGGTTTGGGGGTAGCCGCTGGTTTGGGAGAGGCGGCAGGTGCCGCAGTTGTCGGAAGCACTCTTACAATGGGAAGCACAATTATTGCTCCAATAGCAGTTGGCGCTGCAGTCGCATGTGCTTCTATAAAAATATGGAATGCATTGTTCTTCAATGGTAAGAAAGGAGTTTTATAATGAAAGAATGGTCAAACAAACCGTCCAGTTTAGTTCAGACAAGTTCCTCACCAGTAAAAACAGTATCTTCAAGTCCGGTTGGCAGTACAGGCTCGTCAATTGTCAAGACATCGGGTTCTGTTGTCAAGACCTCAGGTTCTATTGTTAAAACCAGCGGTTCACCTGTGACTTTAACCAGCGGCAGTTCGACGACATTGATACCATCCTCATCATACACGGCCGGTACCAGCACGACACAAAGAGTAGCTGCTGGAACTGCTGTGGCAGCCCCTCTGTCAGCAGCTGTAATGGTAGGAGGTATATCGGCTGTTTTCTATGGCATCTCGAACGTGGTAAAGTATGCCAAAAGCCAAAAAACCGGCGCACAGGCCGCCAAAGACACCGTAAAAGGTTCAGCTGGCCTGGGAGTAGCTGCTGGGTTGGGTGTTACGGCAGCTCATGCTGTTGCAGGCACATCCCTTGCTCTGGGTAGCACATTTCTCGTTCCTATAACTGCCGGCGTTGCAACGGGATATATCAGCGCTAAAATCTGGAATAAAATTTTCTTCAAGAAGCCGGATACCTCAAAAATCAAGGCAAAAGCCAAATCAAAAGAAAAACAGACTACATCCGAATAATACGTAAGTGAGCTGAGCAAATCGGCTCCTTGCAGTTGTCTTTAGAGAAAAAATTTTTAGGCAGTGGGGGGAATTGTCGCCTCTGGGGCCCCGAATGTTTTTTCTCGGTCATCCTGAACATTGAATGCATCTGCGCATTATACGGAAGGATTAAAAATAGATTGTATTTAGAAAGGGCAAACAATGGGACTAAATCTTAAAACAGGTTCTGGGCTGTCTTTGGGCAGCGGATTAGGCCTTGGCTTAGGGAACGGCCATGCATACGCGGCTACGGGTACTATCCTTGGCTCGCTTGGGACGGCCGCACTAGTGGTCGGAGGAGCAGTTTTGCTTGTTGTGGGAATAAAGAAATTGACCACCTCTAAAAACGAAAAGAACTCAAAAACTAGATAATTGAAAGGGAACACAAAATGACTATCGGAACATTGATTGTGTTCGGGCTGATAATCGGAGAGGTCGTAGCCTTGGTTAAAATTGGGCAACAGAACGAGCGAATCGAAAAGCTTGAGAAAGCTGCTAAGCAGAAGAAAAAAGAATCGTAACATAATCAGAAGAATTTGAAAGGAGTAGCTGAATGATTGGTGCGTTAATTTTGTTGGTTTTAATTATTAGCGTGATTGTGCTAACTGTAAAGGTACGTGGACAAAGAAGGCGTCTTGACAAGCTTGAGAACAAAGTTTTCGAATAAAAACAACGGATACTTTTAATAGGCGTTAACAACTTCACGGGGAATTACCGAGGGCCGCATACGTTCCGGATATTACTTTTCTTTGCATTTGCAGGTCCTGTGAAGCGTATGATTCACATAGATGGTTTCAACACAAATTGATCTAAGTCGTTTTCAGCAGAGAGTATCGCCTCCACCTTTCTTTTGCCGCCTAGCCCTCTACGAGGGCGGCAAAAGTGGATTTTGGCTAAAACCAATAATCGTGTTTTAGCGGATAACAGCAGTCACTTGCATGTCCCCACTGTTGAAACGATCTATGTAAATCGTACATCAATCAATTAAAGAGTATAGTTTTTTCATTTTATTCGTGCATCATCTGCCGTAAATCGCCAGTCTACCTTCATTTGTTTACAGTTGTGATGCCGTTGCCAAAACAACACCTCTTTTGCAAGTTGTTGAATATTATCCATTCTTTCGCCCAGGCACTGTCGCGACATAATACTCATTTCTATCTCAGACATATTTAGCCAACTGCCATATTTGGGCGTATAATGAATTTCGAGTTTATTCGCTACGCTTGTACTCATGGTCGTAACGAACTTTCCGGCAGAGGCTCCTATCGGCTTTCACACATCAGCGACCGATTGCTTGGGCCTTTCATCAAAGCAAACCTGTGGCCGCTTGGGATCATAAGGCCTTTTATAAACGTATAACACATCTTCCATATTGCAAACAAACTCAGCATTGGCCTTGGGTGATATGCACCATTACTGTTTCAACCAAGGCTTAAATTCATTTTTTAAGCGTCCTATGTACAGTATCTTTGCCGCGGTGCTCAACGACCTGGTGTTCCGCCATCTTGTCTGCTAATAGTCGTAACATCCAACGCTCTCGGTCCTCAGGAGAGTCGCTGCACGCCAGAACTATCAGGTGAGCTTCCGCGTCACCGTCTATCTGGCGAGTATAATTTGTTCGATTCTGACAGCCTAGAGCCACTTCAAAGCCCTCCAAAACAAAACGTTTGCGGATACGTTCTACGGTTGCCTAACCGCAATTAACCGCTTGAGCAATTGCTGAATTATGACTATTACTTGAAACTGCCCAAATTGGCCCTGGCCGCTTTGCGATAAGAGGTATCGAAAGGGCTATGCTCTATAGTGTGGCTGCAGAAACAGGACTTATGGCTAACGAGTTGCGAAGTCTTAAAAAGTTGTTATTCGATTTTAAGAGCTGTACCGTTACAGTTAAAGTCGGACATACCAAGAATAATAAGAAGGCTGTTTTGTCGCTGAGAAGAAATACTGCTTTGGCATTGCAACAATTCTTAGCCGAAAAAATGCCGAGAGCACCTGCTTTTAAGATGCAAGGCAAGTGTAGGATGGCTGATATGATGAAGGTAGACTGTGAAGCTATTGGAATCTATTGTGAAAACAATTGACAGGGAAAGATAGACTTTCATAGCCTCAGACATACGACTGGAAGTCTCTTGGCTGCGAGCGGCATTCATCCAAAAGTGGCACAGTCGATGATGAGGCACAGAGATATGAACCTGACAATGTCAATATATACGCATGCACTAACAGGTCAAGAATCCCAGGTCATAGAGAGCTTGCCGGATTTGTCATTGCCATGTAGCCAGAAGCAAAGAGCCGTTGCAACTGGAGCTGATGATGGCACCTTAAATGACTTGATATATACTGGTAAAATTGGCGTCCGACGACATACTTTGGCGAACTCCGGCGAACGGAAAAACAGCAATAAAGATAGCGAAACCACAGTTTTGAACACGCCCGGCAGGACTCGAACCTGCGACCTACGGATTAGAAATCCGTTGCTCTATCCAACTGAGCTACGGGCGCTTAAATCTTAAGTCACAGTAGTATAAAGACTTCCTACACAAGCTGTCAATCCTTTTTCGAACTCAAAAGATATTTGCACCAAAATGCCCTGATTTTTCATGCTAACCTTGTCTTGGGAATGTAACTAATTAATCGTAAAGGAAATGACTCAAAAAAATCGTGCAGGCAGAAATTTTAGTCTTTTGCCTTGATATCTTCACAGCCAGCCGATTCCTATAGCCAAGGATTGTTTGCATAATATCGGAGCAAGAAACTAAGGACATGCCGAGATCATTAGTGACAGGATTAATTAGAAACTGTGATCAACGGTGCATCTGCCGTATCTTTTTTGTGAACTGAGTTTTATTAACAAGGCAGATGAAGACTTTTTATGTTTCTGAAAGTCCGATGTTTTTGGTCAGGGTCCGGATACACTTGTCACTTTGCTCTCCATCACAATGTCATGTGTTTCCCAGTCCTTCTGAGAGGCCAGGTCTATGAAAGCCCGGCGAAAAATCAGCACTACCTCGACAGTGATCTTCCCTTCGGCCGCCGGGATGAATGTGTAAGTAGAGCTGTCGGTGGCAAAAGCGGCAATGCGGTTATCACTCAATATGCGTGTAGGATTCCAGTACGCTGCTGTGGGTGAAACATCGGTCCATAATTCTTCCAGCACCTTGGCGAATGCCTTGCCGGGTAAACCACCGTAATAACCCTCGTTCGGATCTCCCGTTCCACACCATTTAGGAATTACAGGCCCATCAGAGTAGTCCAGAAGATTGCCCTGAGAGTCGGTAGCTTTGACTATAAGGATGAGGTGGCGGAGGGGAGAATCAGTCGGGACATGGTGGCCGGTTTGGTCATTAGTAATCGTAACAGTGACAACAAACCGTTCGCCATCATGTTCAGCCATAACATCCATATCGACGGCATTTTGCAGCAACTTGTCATCCGACGCACCCGGCATGAAATGGCTAAAGATAGTTTGTGGATCGCGGATTACACCACCTTTGTCCAGACGTGCGAAGTGATTATTCAGCCCCGGCGGCATATGACAGTCCTGGCAGGTCTTTCCTGTCTCAGGATTACTGTAGGGACTGTCCAGCCACTCGCCAAACGAATTATAAACGGTCGTATTCCAGAAGACGCCAAAGTGGCAGGGCGCACAGTATTGACTTTGCTTTTGTAAAGGACTGTATGTATCTTCACCCGGAGCCACATCGTCGAATGGGCCGGCAAAAAACTGGTGCCCTTCGGCTGGTCGTCGGGATTCGAATGATAGCACGCCCGGCATGTTCGGATAAGGTAATCCTGAAATTGGATCGAGGCCGACACTCCAGACTTTGTGACAGAAATCGCAGGCCGCACCTTCGGCGCCAACGCCGGAGACAGCCGTTGGATCTGTGTTGTAGGGAGCATCAATAGAAGCAGCCGGAGTGTGACACGCTGCGCAGTTGCCCGCTGTGCCGGGAAAATCGAGTTTATAGCCCGAGCCGAAGTAAGGTTCGTTCGGGTCCGGACGCAGCGGAATCCGGCCGTAATCACGTGTTTGGAAATATTGAGTTTCAGGACTCTGATTGCCGGCCATGTCCGTCCCATTGTACATGGTCAAAAAACGCGAATTCTTAGCTGAGAGGGCATGGGCGTCCTTGAGCCACTCACTAAACGGCAAAGCAGCTTGCGAATTGTTGGGATCTGCGTGACAAATCTCGCAGTTCGAGTTCTCGCCGGAGCCCTCATGTCCGGTATCGACGAATGCGCTCAACCACGCATAATCCGGGTTGTCCGTATCACCGTGTGCCGTTAAAACAATTTCAATATTTGAATCCCCGGCATGAAATTCGTCCTTACCTCCTCCGATGTAGTAGCCTTCCGCCCAAGCAGTCAGGGTAACCGGCTCATTTGCAGATAAGCCGGACAGTACAAAATGACCCTCCGCATCGGTAAGGGTCTTTTTATCCGTAGCCTTCACACGCACAATAGCACCGACAATCGGACTATTAGCGTCACGAACAAAACCGGATACGGCAGAAGATGTTGATTGTGAAGCAAATCCCATGGTT
>JAFGPJ010000365.1 GCA_016936275.1 Sedimentisphaerales bacterium | reverse complement strand
TGATATCTCCTTCGGCTGCGCCATCGAACCGACGATGGTGATATTGTCAAGGGCATCGCCGAGTTTTATCGCTTTGGTCATATCGCTGATAGCGGCCGGCCGGCGTTCGTTGCTGTCTGTATCGATCCAGCTATACTGGCCAGGGCTGCTCATCAGCACGAAATCGCCACAACCGAACCGTGCCGTCCGTTCAGGATTTCTGCCATAAAGAACGTATTTTTTGCCGGCCTGCTCGATGCTGCTCATTACAAGCTGCTCGCCCAGCCGAGCAATTTTCTTATCCTGCTGCACTTTAGCCCCGGCCTGCCTGAGTAATTCCAGGGCCTCATCGTGATGCACCATAACGCCGGTATCGCGCAGTATCTGTAATGTGCCGGCGTGAATCGTATCGATTTCTTTCTCGGATAGAACTTCTACACGGATTGTCGCCATTAGCCCTTTACCCTTGGTAAATTACTCAGACAGCTCGGTTCAGTTTTATCCTTTCGGCTCGCCCTTTAGCCAAAGGTCAATCGGAACCCTAACACCTTTCGGTCGATAAGGCAATTCCACTTTCTGTCCCGTTTGCGCCGAGTGATAGCCGGCATAGAGAACTTCCTGCACGACGCGTCCATCTTCGCCTGTGGCCTGCGGCTCTTCCTTTCCACGAACGCATCTGGCAAAGTGCCTCATCTCCTGCGGGAAACCGTAATTCCACAGCTCCTCGAAAACGGGCCACGTCCAGCCCTTCGTTGAGGGGGCTTTTTCGACGGCATAGCCGTAGCCGGTCTCGCTGTAAGTCGGAAGAGCATTGCCCATGTGCAGGTCGGCGTAGGTGACGCCCCCATCGCCGTAAATTTCTATCCTGTCCTCCATTCCGCCCCGGCGTGCCCAGCTATCTTCGATAAGCCCGACGGCATTGTTTTTGAACTCAATAATACAGATCGAGTTGTCCTCTCCTTTGGTTTTGTCCGCGTGGGCGTAAATGCCCATCTGGCAGAAGACGTTTTTGATTTTGGGCCTGCCGAGGAACCAGTAACAGAAAGCGATGCCGTGACATCCCATGTCCATGAAAACACCGCCGCCCGATTTGTCCACGTCCCAAAACCACGGCGCGTGCGGGCCGAAATGTTTTTCCGCCTGTTTCACAAGATACACCTTGCCAAATGCCCCCTGGTCGGACATTTCTTTCGCTTTGACGTATTTCGGCGTAAAAAACAGCTCCTCAGCATACATCAACAGCACGCCCTTTTTCCGGCACGTTTCTATCATCAGGTCAGCCTCTTCCAGTGTCATGCAAAGTGGCTTTTCGCATAACACGTGCTTGCCGGCATTAGCAATATCAACGGTCATCTGCACATGCAGATAATTCGGCGCAGTAATTGTCACCATCTCGATGTCTTTTTCGGCAAGCATCTTTTTGTAGTCCGTAAAGACCCTTTCGATGCCGTACCTGTCGGCAAGCTTTTGGGCGTTGCCAGGCGTCGGCGAGGCGACGGCGACAACTTCAGCCGCGTCCGGAACCATTGCAATAGAAGCGGCGTGTATGTCACCTTCGAACTGAGAACCGATAATTCCAACCTTGACCCTTCCTTTGCTCGTCATAGTCAAATGACCTCCTTATAATGTCCATCCCGGACGATATTCATAATGCAGATACTTGTTGGCCTCCGGCAGATTTGTAATCTTGAAATTCTCGCTGTCCCATTCCAGCTTTTTGCCGCCCATGCGAACGGAAACTGTTCCCAGCAGAACCGCTTCTGTCAGAGGGCCAGCAAAGCCGAAATTCGAGCGTGTCTCGCTGCCTGTCTTGCAGGCCGCAATCCATTCTTTGTGATGCCCGATTGAGCGAGGCAAGGTCTTGGGCGGCAGCTTGTAAGCTTTCATCTTCGTTTCCGGGATCAATCGGGGGCTATTGCCGCCCCATCCTTCGACGTAAATCTTTCCTTTATCGCCTACGAAGATAAGGCCGTCCTCACATGACAGCTCCCGCGTATCCTCAAGCTCATCGGGACGTGCAGGCAACATGCCGCCGTCGTACCAGTGCAGCTTGACAGGAGGCATGTCCCCGCGGGCGCCGAATTGATAATGAACTATCGAAGCAAGCGGCAAAGTCTCCTCGTACACAAGCGTCGAGCTGGAATGCACACTTTCCGGAGCGCCGAGCTTCAGCGCAGAAAAAACCGGCGCCAGATTATGAATCCCCATGTCACCCAGTCCGCCCGAGCCGAAATCCCACCAGCCGCGCCACGCAAAGGGAACGTATGCCGGATTATAAGGTCGATAGGGAGCAGGCCCCAGCCACAAATCCCAGTCCAAAGTCGACGGAACAGGCGGCGTGTCTTTCGGTCGCTCAATACCCTGCGCCCAGAAGAGCTGCCCGTTATGAGTCGGCCTGTCCGACCATGCGTGTACTTCACGGACAGGGCCTATTGCTCTGTCCCATATCCATTCATTGATTAGTCGATTGCCTTCGAATGCCATGCCCTGGTTACCCATTTGAGTGGCGACGCCCGCCTCGCGGGCGACCCTGGCGAGAGCACGCGCCTCGTAAACCGTTCTTGTCAGCGGCTTTTCACAATAGACGTGCTTTCCCATTTTAATCGCCATCATCGAAACTACTGCATGGTTGTGGTCTGGCGTGCCAACCACGACAGCGTCAATCCCTTTTTCCTTCTCCAGCATGATCCGAAAGTCGCGGTACTTTGTCGCCTTAGGATAAGCCTTGAACGCATCGGCCGCGTAAGCCCAGTCAACATCACACAATGCAACGATATTCTCACCGCTGACATTTTCCAGGTCCCATCGGCCCTGGCCGCCTATTCCGATGCCGGCGATATTGAGTTTCTCGCTCGGAGGAGTTCTGTTCGGACCTCCCAGAACGTACGCCGGCACGATCGTTATCGCCGCAGCCGCGGCGGAACCGCCGATAAAGGAACGCCTGGAGATTGTTGAATTACAGTTGCTTTTTCTCTTACTTTTTTCCATATTAATATTCCTTAATTAAAGCCCGGACTATAATACAGTAACAAGCTCTCTTATTCCAGCCGGTTTTGTCATCATATTGCCCAATAAATATTGGAGAAAATGGAAATCCTGCTCAGTACGGATGAATAAGCTTAAGAAATTTGGGGAACTTTTTGTTAGCGATCAGGAGAAAACCACAGGCAAATCACAATTAACGCTGTTTTGCCTTTTGCGTAAGCTCGTACACCCAGTCTTCGAAGAAAAGCGGGTAGAGATGCAGTTTTTCGCTTGCCAACCGGATTCCTTTTTTGGACAGCAATGCTTTAAGTTCATCTTTATGGTCGGGAAACTGCTCAGCCATTCTTTTTTTGTACAGGCTCCTGAGCCTTCTGAGTCTTTGTTTGCGAATCTCGGCAGGCTTGTCGATCGCCCTGAAATAGCGCCTTATCTTATCGACCCCCATGCTCTCGTCTTTTTTGAAATACGGGACGAACCTGGCCGGGATTTTGTCGGGCAGCACAAATTCGTCATCCATCGCGCCACGCACGATCTCATCTTTCTCATAATGCAGGAAGGGATCATAGAAGAACACGGCGGGATGAAAATCCACCCGATGCGACGAAAGGTAAGGAACAAAAACGTCCAATGTCTTTCTCTCCCAGAACAGGTTCCACGGCCCGTCGCCGATTAGTATGACGTAGCACGATTTGTTCAAATCCTTGCGATTATAACCGACAACTTTATTATACGCTGTTCTAAGCTTGGGCAACGATTCTTTGCGCACGTCAATGACAAGCAACCGTGACAATACCGTATCACGAGCCATGGCCTCAATTTCTTCGACGGTATCTCGAATTTCGGTTTTTCGAGGTCTGTGCAATCGGTGTTTTCTCATTCTCGGATCGTTATGAATCCTCTCGTAAACATCGGTTGCCAGGATAGGATCCAGGCTGAGGATATGTATCCAGTCAGCTCTTTCGGAGTGACTTAATATATCCCTTTCGCTGTCCTTGATATTATACCTGCCGTCCAATGTATTCGGTCTCCGGTAATATTACATTTTCAATTCTTCCAAACCGGCATAGTACGGGCGGTTCGCGAATCGCCCCTACATCAACATCACACCCGATCACAAAAAAAGGGAGACGCAAGGGCACATAAGCTTTTCGTCACCTCGTCTCCCTGTTGCGTAGTGCTTTCTTTAGCTCATTTTAGCAGGACTTTTACGTCTGCACTCGCAACATTTATATTTTAAAAAACAAAGCAGCACAAATCAATCAAATTTTGACTTCAATATAGCTGAGTTTTTACCGGAATTGACCTGGCCATCCTGCGGACTACTCAGAGCTGCCGAACAAATTTTATCGGCGAATCTTTAGGAAAGCTTGAATTGCCGCAAAAAGCCTGATATTCTCCTGCATACCATGCCCTGCAGCGTAGCCGGGCGGGTATTAACAGGAAATCCAATTTTTCTCAACAAATTGAAAGGCCCCGGCAGTGTCCGAAACCAATCAGCAAACTTTGCCATCGGAACGCATAGTTTCGATCGACGCTCTTCGCGGATTCGACATGTTCTGGATTATCGGAGGCGGAACGGCACTCGAAAGACTTCTCCAGATTTGGAAAAATCCGGTAACCGAGACAATTCACACTCAACTCGAGCACGTAGAATGGCGGGGCTTCCATTTCGAGGATTTAATATTTCCGCTGTTTCTGTTTATTATGGGAGTGGTGCTGCCTTTCTCGATTTCCCGCCGGCGAGAGCGTGGGCAAAGCTTGCCAAAACTATATCTTCATATTTTCAAGCGAAGCGCAGTGCTAATATTGCTTGGCTTAATATATAACAACCTGCTGGATTTCAATTGGTCAGAAATGCGCTGGCCGGGAGTACTACAGCGAATCGGATTATGTTATTTCTTTGCCGCTATAATCGTCCTTCATACAAAATGGAAACCCCAGTTGATTTTTATCGCTGCGG
>JAFGPJ010000364.1 GCA_016936275.1 Sedimentisphaerales bacterium | reverse complement strand
TTCGGTGAGCCGTTGCTTGATAAGAAATTAGCTGATCGCGTGCGATATGCCAAGCAAAAAGGCATTAAAAGAGTGGCCATATTTTCAAACGGCTCGCTTCTCACGTCCGACAAAGCCAACGAGCTTATGGATGCGGGGCTTGATCAAATTAAAGTTAGTTTTGACGGGGCGACAAAAGAAGAATTTGAAAAGATAAGATTTCCGCTGAAGTTTGAAACGGTAATAGAAAATATCAAAGAGCTGGTCAGAATCAGGAACCTTAAGAAAAGCCCGCTGAAGATCAAGGCTGCCTGCTGCAGCACTTCGGACAAAAATGAAACTATAAGATACCTCGAAAACTGCGTGGATGGATTTTCCTTTGGCAAAGTGCACAACTGGAGCGATTCGGGAATGGATCACGCCGAGAAATCGACCATAAGAAAACCGTGCTCAAGGGTATGGCAGACGTTCACCGTGTTGTCCAACGGCAAGGTGGCCCTGTGCTGTCTTGACTATGAGGGGCAGGTCATCCTGGGAGATTTAAATAAAGCATCGATATTTGAAATATGGAAAAACGAATCCTATAAGAAAATAAGGTCGCTCCATAAAACCGCTCGACAGGATCAAATAATAATTTGCAATAACTGCACCAAATCTTTTTGGTAAGGCTAAAAAAGTGCTTTTTACGTTGCATAGATATATATTTCGGGAGCTTTTCCGAGTTTTTTTGCTGGCAGTGGTTGCGCTGACGCTGATGCTGTCTCTGGGCAGTATCTTACAGCCGGTCCAGGAATACGGTGTCGGGCCTCGGCAGGTACTTTCCCTTATGGGCTATTTTTTGCCGATAACACTGACTTTTGTGCTGCCAATGGCCGCTCTGTTCGCGTGCTCTCTGGTTTACGGGCGTTTTGCAGGCGATAGTGAGCTTGATGCCTGCAGGGCAAGCGGCATTAGTCTGCTGAGGCTTGTTCATCCCGGACTGGCTCTTGCAATTATTGTGACGATTGCAAACCTGCTCTTAAGCTTCTATGTAATGCCGGTTTTTGTGCATCGAGCGGAAAAATCTTTTAAGACTGACGCGAAGAAAATACTATTCCGTAATATCGAGCGAAGAAGATATTACGAGCTGCCGCCTGACTACCGGTACCTGATTTATGCCGACCAGACCGACCTGCAAAACAGTGTGCTCTCGGGCGTGATTGTGACCGAAATGAAAAACAATGAAATAAAAGACATTTTTACCGCTGAAATAGCCAAAATAAAATTCAATCCACACGAGAGATTCAATGAAGTACAGATAGATGCGTACAAATCGAGCCTGATGGGTGCTGAGTCGGAGGCGGGTGCCGAATGGGGATCTATGTCGGTGGAGCTCGGCACAATGTTAAGCGATGAGATAAAATTCAAAAAGATCGATGAAATGAGAGAAATCGAGGCCGACTTGATGAACTTTTATCCCATTGAGAAACTGGCACGCGAGACTTACGCTCAAATCATCGTCGAGTTATTGACGCATGATATTAACACCACAATAATCGATCCAGATGAAAGCACTCCGGAAAATACGAATGGTGCCGGCAGGTTCTATGAGCTGCTTGGGATGCCGAACTCAGTCAAATTTATTGCCGGTCGGTGCAGTGCACAAGAAGAGGAGCTGGAGCTCTCGGGCGAAGGCGAAGTAATGGTCATCGAATATAATACCGAAAGCAGGCAGATCTTGCGCACTTTGATATGCGAGAAAGCTTTGCTGCATATCGAGGGAGACAAGCTGGCGCCGACATTGACGATGGATATCTACAATGCAAAGGAGGAAGGATCGGACGAATTAATGATGCGGTATATTATTCGCGGCTTGATTCGGCCTAAGATCACAGACAATCTTGCAAATAAAGTTAAGACTGAAAGTGGTTCGTTGAGAGTTGAAAAGCTGATTTCCATTTTTCCGGAACTGTCAGGACTGCAGCCCAGCAAGAGTCTGGGATCTCTGGAAAGTAAGCTCGCCAGAGAGGTAAACAGAACTTTAGTGCGAATAAAAGCCGAGATACATACCCGGCTGGCATTCGGAGCAGGCTGCATACCCATGATATTAATCGGTATCGGCCTGGGCATAATAAAAAAAGGCGGACATCTGCTCAGTGCTTTCGGTGCAAGCTGTATCCCTGCTGCGGTTCTGATAGTCTGTATCATAAGCGGCGAAAACCTTATCAAAAGCTACGGCTCGGAAAGCGCTGCAGGCATAGCTGTGATATGGGCAGGACTGGTATTTTTGTTATTTTTAGTAGTTATAATATACCACCGGTTATTGAAGAATTAAGGAAGTGACGAGTGCTCTTTAGAGCATAAATCTATAAGCGTTTCAACGTTGACTGGACCGGGTGGCAGCCTCATCCCCAAGGGATGGGGATGGTCGGTGCCGAATTATGAGAATATTGGACAGATACGTAGCGAAGAATTTTCTTATAGGTTATTTCATAGCCTTTTGTGTGCTCACAGGGCTGAGAATAATTATTGATTTGTTCGTTAATCTTGATGAATTTACAGAGCATGCGGACATTGAGACCGCGGTTGTTATCAAAAACATATTTACTTTTTACCTTCTTAACAGCACGCTTTACTTTCGGGATTTCGCCGGAATGATAACAGTAGTTGCAGCGGCCTTTTCGTTCGGCAAAATGGTCCGTAACAATGAGCTTGTGGCCGTAATGGCTTCGGGCGTCAGTTTGAAGCGGATAATTTTCCCGATAGTGTTTCTGGCGCTGTTGTTGACCGGCGTGCTGGTAATCGACCAGGAACTCATTATACCGCCGCTTGCTGACAAGCTTGTTCGCAGCCACAATGATGTTCCCGGCCAGGAATCGTATCGAGTGAGATTCATTAATGACGGCAAAGGTTCGCTCATTAACTCTCTAAAATTCGATGTGGGAACATCGACTCTGTACGATCCGACAATCCTCCTGCGCCGCCTGATCAGGCCCGGCATCTGGGAGGTAACCGGCCGTATAGATGCCGAAAAAGCCGTTTATAATGCCGCTGCGGGCCGATGGGACTTATATACCAGGTCTTCCGAAACCGGCCAGTGGCTTTCTCACGGCCTGCTGTTTGAAAAAGGATCAGGAAAAGGTCTCCAACCGGTTCATTTCTACACCAGTGACATCACTGCAAGAGATATCCCAGTCAGGTGCGAATCCGAGCATAAGACCCTGTTGTCTTTGCGAAAATTAATGGCTCTCGAAGCACAAAAAATACAAATTACGGACACGATCCAGCTTTCCAGCCAGAAACATTTTCATATTACCGATCCGCTCATAAATCTGGTAATGCTCATGATAAGCCTGCCGATACTTGTTTGCCGTGATCCCAAGTCGGTAAAGTCGGCCGTGATGATCAGCTTTGCGCTGACCGGGACATGTTTTATTTTTACTTTTGTCTGCAAAATACTCGCCACGGAAATCATTTTTGACAGGGTAATGCCGGAGCTGTGGGCGTGGCTACCGGTCTTTATTTTTCTGCCGATAGCTTTTATCGAGCTTGATTCGATGAAGACATGAGCTTCCGGCCACGGCATTGGAAATACGTCGTAGTCGCTGAATTAGAGATTATTTTCGGCGGCGCTTGTCCGGTCTTTGTAAAAATGAAATCTTGCCGATTCGCTTCTACTTTCACGCGAGAAGCTCACGATTTGAATTTTTTGACCTTGTGCCGGACAATACGGCCTTCGATCATGTAAATCACGTCTTCGGCGATGTTCGTGGCGTGGTCCGCCACGCGTTCCAGGTGGCCTGACGCCGAACGCAAGTGCATAAGACACTCGGTTTGCTCCGGGTACGTATGAACTGCATCCTGAGCTATCAATTGCATCTGGCGGTTCATGGCATCGATTTCGTCGTCGGCAGCACAAACCTCGTATGCCAGTTTGGAGTCCATCTTCACGAGAGCATCAAGACTTTTCCGAAGCATCAATTCTGTTTTTTCGATCATTACATCGAAGTCAAAGGGAACGTTTG